>NZ_JAAVTY010000002.1:0-43650 GCF_018642185.1 Candidatus Rhabdochlamydia sp. W815
TTTTAGATACGACTTCCAAGGATATAGAAAGGGTGGAAACTTTACTAAATAACAGACCTAGAAAGGCTCTCAACTTCGAAACTCCACTAGAAGTGTTTACGAGATTATCTACAAACATGCTATGCTCGGGTGCACAATAGATGTTTTTTCAAGTATTTATATGTTCTTTTTTGTGCACTTCAAGGTTGAAAGGGCCAATAATAAAAAACACTTTTTTTTTATAAAATCCTATCTTTAAAAATCAACATAAGATCCTTCATAAGCAATTTGTTATGCTGGTTCTTGCTTTTATTGCTCTACTTTTGAAAAGATTTTAAACAGGCTCTTAGACAAGAATTCTATTAGTAAGCCCTTAAAGTTCAAATATACTTATTATATAAAATAATTATTAAAAACTTATCTTTTATAGGCATTCTTTTAAGAAGTATTCAACATTTATTGGATACTTCTTTTAAATTTTCAAAGATTTACCTATTTCCATAAATTATTATAGATATAATTTTTTTGAATCCATCATACTATCCAAGTATCCTCCTCAAATAAAAATAAAAAAGTTAAGTAGCTCTTCCAAAGAGGCGGCTAGTGGTTACGGATAAAAGTAGTATCTACTCGTAGGAAGATGAATTGTTTACAAATAAAATATTAGAAACACAGACTTTTTTGTTAAATCAAGAATTTATCTCAAAACATTAATCGAAAATTAGATGTGTAAACGCATTTAAAATTACATAAAAAAACATATAACAAAAGTAAGCTCATGCCAACAAATAATGCCATAAATTTAAGTCAGTTAGGAATTGTTGCCTATAATGGAACAGGAACCTTTTTTGGTCGCACACTTACCTCCACAGGAAACACTGTTACCATTACCAATCCCAATGGCGTTTCAGCTGCACCTAACTTTGAAGTTAACACGGCAAATATCAATATAAATAATTTAGGTGGCGTTCCCTTAGCCGTAGAAAATGGAGGCACGGGCAACACTACTTTAACTGAAAACGGACTTCTTCTTGGGAATGGTACCAATCCAACTACATCTGTACCTGCTGGGACAAATGGCCAGTTGCTAATTGGAGCAACAGGTGAAGCACCTGCTTTTACAACACTTACCTTATTAGGGGGATTGACACAAACCCCAGGAGCCAACTCACTTACCTTAACAGCACCCCCTATTACAATTACAGGAAACGGCGTTACTGTAACCGGCAGCCCTGTTTCTTTGGGGGGAACGGTCACTTTAACAGTTTCTGCAGGGGCAGGGCTTACCTGGGTAAACGTCTCAGAAACAAAAAAGACGATTGCTCCCAATATAGGCTATATTGCAAATAACGTAGCACAGGTTGTCTTTACCTTACCTGATACAGCAAACATAGGGGATATGTTTTACATAACAGGAAATGGACACGCAGGTACAGCAGGTTGGCAGATTAAACAAAATGATTCTCAGCAGATATATTTTGGATCTAAAAGTACAACAGCAGGATTAGTAGGGTCTCTTACTGCAACAAGCCAGCTAGATTCCATTTGTGCGGTTTGTGTAGTAGCCGGAACCAGCACCATATGGAATATCATAACTAGTGTTGGAAACATTATGGTTGTATAACTTGTAATAGACAAGACTTAATTTGACAATTTAGGCAACTGCGGCGTGATGCCGTAGTTGCATAAGCAACTACCAAAGTGGTAATTTATGAATATAGCAATAGAGAGAAAAGTGATAAAAAATAAACTAGGTCTTTTAAAATTAGCAAAAACGCTAGGAAATGTATCTCAAGCATGTAAGCACATGGGATATTCAAGAGAAAGCTTTTATACATACAAAGAGCTTTATGAAAAAGGCGGAGAAGCCGCATTACAAGAAATCTCTAGAAGGAAACCCTGCCCTAAAAATAGAGTGGAAGAAAAAATAGAAACTAGCGTAGTTGCATTTGCTATAGAAAAACCTGCATATGGACAGCTCCGAGTTTCCAATGAGATGAAAAAGAAGGGAATTCTTGTTTCTCCTGGAGGGGTCAGATCGATATGGCTAAGGCATGATCTAGAAACATGTAAGAAGAGACTAAAGGCGTTAGAAGCAAAAGCAGCTCAAGATCACTTGATCTTTGGGTAATCATTAGAAAGTAATCTGCATTCTATTGCAAGCAAGAAAAATTTTTAAAGAGCCTCTTGCGAGCAGAGGGGTTTTCCAAGAAAAATTTATAATAAGTAACATAAACACTCAAATGGGAAAAATAGCAAACGCATTAAATCTACCAGCCTCTTCTAATATACAATCCCTAACCCTTGGAAACAGCAACAATTTCCTAGGCACTAATACCCTAGATTGTAATGGATCAGCCGCTTTTGGAATCTTTGCAGGAATAGCGGCCCCTACAAACGGTGTAACAATTGGCGGCTTTTTAGGATTGGGAACTGCAAATCAAACCTTAAGCAATTCTACTGCTGAATTTGTGATGCCAACTGCAAATACCGAGTGCAATATATACTTCACATCTTACGTAGGATCAGTAGGAAGCAATGGTACCTCACTGATCTTGCGCTCAGCCAGAGGAACAGCTTCAACTCCTACGGCTAACCTAACTAGAAGCACTTTGGGCTTCATTGGAGGAAATGGATACACGGGTAAAGGATTTACAACAACATCTAAAGCTGCAGTCCTTTTTGTCACCACTGAAGACTGGTCAGATACGGACAATGGCGCATCCATATCTTTTCAAGCCACAAGAAGTGGAACCACGAAAACCAGCACGATTGCTCAGGTAATAAATACAGCTGCATCAACTTCAGGCGTCGCTATTTCTAATGAGGGTTCGGGGTTATTGATTAAAGAAGGAACGAACGCTCGGATGGGAAGAGCTACATTAGTTTCTATTTTATTATCCCCATCTGTTGTAACGGTATTCAATAATACCGTTACTGCAAATACCGAGATTTTTCTTTGCAGTAATATACCCAGTGGAGGACCTGGTATTTTGTCTGTAATCGCAAGAACAGCTGGTGTGAGTTTCACTATTTCTTCTTCAGCAATCGGGGATACTTCCGTTGTGTCTTGGTTATTAATCGAACCATCTCCTTAGAGCTTGTTTAAAATCTTTTCAAAAAAACCTAATTATGCAATTCTTAATTTTAAATCAAACTAGTATACCGTATTGACCATTGACGCAACTTATGCAAGCTTATTCATAATGTCTCGTTACCTGTATTGAGAGAAATCTCTTTTTTTTGAAACGTGTTTCGCAAGAAATATCATCAAACCTCTCCAAAAATTTACGAGGAATTGCAATAGCTACTAAGATGTAGGAAGAAGACTCTTCGGTCTTTACCGGAGAGCTTGCATGCAGGGATTGTTGCTAAAAATGATGAATTTGAAGTGCCTGTACTAGAAGTAGATAAATTATCGAGTTTTGAATGATCAATAGACATGCCATAATTGCACACAAAGAAGGGGTTACTCCTTAAACGGAAAAAGAGCAAAAAAAATTAGGAGCAACCCATGAATTGTTATATTGGAACGAGATGTATCAATGAAAAGAACTTTTATCTGTGTGTTAAATGAACAAGGGAAAATGATCCATGAAGGTTTAGAAAAAACAGATCCTGATTTACTAGCAGATGATTTTTCAAAAAGAGATTTTTAAGAAATCATAGTTGGTTTTAAAAGTGGATTCTTGTCTCATTATCTGGTTAAAAGATTTTCGATTGCTGCTCTAAATCAATAGATTAATTTCTTAAAACAATAAAACACACTTTATTGCTTTGTTGTTTTAAATTTTCTATCCCACAGCAGTCATTTGAGAATTTCTCTGAATGAATCCATTTAATTCTTCAATTAAGATGCGATATCTTCCTTTAGGGCTGATTTGCACAGCTTTAATCTTCCCACTTTTAATAGCGCGTCTAATTGTTAAAGGACTCATGCCTAGCATAATAGCAGCTTCAGGTAAAGTAACAACTTTTCTAGATATGTCTAAGTGGTGACTATTCATAAGTATCTATATACTAGTTTCCTATTCGCTCCTTTGTCAAATAAAATATTTATTATTATAAATAGCTCAAAAAAAGAACCGGCATTTAAGGGCCTACATTCCCACCCCCCTAGGGCACTTTTTTGGAATTAGCCCATAGAAATGACTTTTTTCTGCAATATTATCGAGAGCACAGCCTAGCGCATGATCGGTACTGTCTTTGGCCTTAAGGTCAACTCCTGGGAGCCTTATCTATTGGCTTGGATGCAAAAAATTGATGAGCTAAATACAATGTTCTATTCGTAAAGCCCAGACCATTGATGATCATAGCCACCGCTGCTATTCCTGGACTAACTTTCCTTTGAGGGCCTGATGGCAGACGATTGTCAATTTTATACAAAAGACAACATCTTCTTTAAATCTTATTTACTGTAAAAAAAATTTAAGCCCATCAAGTTTTATTGCTATATTGTTTTCTAATAAGAAAAGATCTCTTCTGTTGATATCAACTGGAATTAAGAGAAGTTGGTTTTATTGCCAACCAGCTTGCAATAAAACTTGCCTATTTGTTTTTTCAGGTCAAATTCAGCTAAAGCCATTTCTATGGCTTTTTCGACAATGAGAGTTTTAGAAATTTGTTTGCTTCCAGAAAGGCGTCTAATTTCCATCCATTTATCTTCTAAATCCCGAAGTGTTCTAACCGACAGGTTAAAAGTAGCCTTTTCTTTAGGTTCTTCTAAAATAGCTGTGTCTTTATCTATTCCAGCAAATAACATTTGTTTTAAAACAGCTTTATTGCTAGATGTTTTTATTGCTTTATTTTTTGATGGTTTTTCTTGTTTTATTATTTTATTGCTTTCTTGCTTATTAGGTTCAGACATGAGAGAGCTCATGATATCGGGAGTTTCTAGTCTATCGCCCATAGTTGAGTATCCTTTCTACTGTTTTTTGATAGTCCTTTGCTCCTGAAGAGGAAGGGGCGTATTCGTAAATTGTTTTACCAAAACCAGCTGCCTCTGATATCCGCACTGAATATTTAACCGGCTCGCAGATTTGTTCGGAATAGTATTTTTTCAGTTGCTCTAAAACCTCGGAAGACTTCTTCACACGACGATCCCAGAAAGTAGGCAGTAAGTAAGTATGTTGCAGTTTTTTGTTGAACTTTTGAACGCTTTTTAATCTTTCTGCGAATTCGACCAAACTGTTAAGAGTAAGCACCTCTAAGCTAACAGGGGTAAGGACTTCCAAGCAGTAGAACAAAGCATTGATTGTAAGCGTATCCCAACTTGGAGAGGTGTCAACGATCACAAAGTCAAACCTTCCTTCGATAGAATAAAGGGATTCGGAAAGCGCTTGTTCAGAGCTAAAATCTTTCCGGCCTATCGCACGCTTTACACCGGATAACCCTCTGCCGCCAGATAAAACCCAAAGTCCCTCTCTTGCTTGGAACAGGGCTTGTTCGACACTAACTCGTTCATTAAGTACATCTGCTAAACCGTACTTTGGTTTTACTCCTAGCAAAAATGCATCTTGCCCTTGATCATCTGTGTCAATTAAAAGCACTTTTTTCCCAGATAAAGCAATCCCATGAGAGACAGAAACAGCTGTTGAGCTTTTAGCAACTCCTCCCTTAGAAAGGGCTATGCAGATTTTTCTCATTATTGCCTTATTGCTTTATTTTTCCTAAAAGTAACAATAAGGCAATATAATATGCAAGATGTTATGGGTTTTTCCCAAGTTGTTAGAGAAAAAAACGATCTAGCCGAATAAATTCCTACCTGAGTCTGAATTCCATATTGATGCCCAGAGACTCTCTGTAGATGGTTTTTTTTTCCAGCGGACGCGGAGGAGGAGAGCAAGTTGATTATGGCTACAAAGGTAAAGGCGTGACATCGCATTTACTGGTAGAAAAATCAGGAAAGCCTCTTGCAATCACTTTTACATCAGCATCCGGGGATGAGAAAAAACAAGTGATCCCTCTGCTTAGGAAAGTCATTCCCTTCATTAAAAAAGCATGGAATCAGGGAAAAGTACCCATACTTGAAGCAGATAAAGGTTATGACTCAGAGCAAACACGTATCGATGTTCTTTCCCATGAGGTTTTTCCTCTGATAGCTCGGAAAAGAAACACTAAGGGATATAAGATAAAAGGCATTTGCTACCTTGAAAAGCAACGTTGGGTCGTTGAGAGAACGATTTCTTGGTTAAAGACATGCTTCCGTCGTCTTACAGTGCGCTGGGAAAGAAAGGCAATATATTGGAACGGACTATTAATGTTTGGACTACTGGGATATTGGATGAATTTCTTAAGTCGGCAAGTATCTTTAAAACAGTAAATTTAATTCAAGATAGGTTCATTTAAAGAGGCCTTTTCAAACTCTTGCATAATTAACCTTTGTTTTTAAGTATTACTATTACTTATTAAGTGAGGTGTTTTTATATTATTTATTTTAACATAATTGTGTTTAAATAATAAACTAATTGATATTCTATTGAATTTATATTAATTTTTTTATAATTTAAATTATTTTATAGAGCAAAAGAAAGATATGCAGAATTTGAAAACTGCAAATTGTATAATTACCTGAAATAGGCTACATGTTTAGTCCCAAAGTATAATGGTGTATACTATAAACATTTAGCATCAAAGGAAACATTATGGGACAAATATGATCTTGCTACAATAAATTGGACATGAAGAACCCGAATAAATTAAAACAAATTTATTGCTGCAGTTCTTCCCGATATTTAGGAATATTTTCAAAAAAGGCATAAATTGCCGTCTTGAAATCTAAGAATTTTTCATAATATCGATTATTGCGAACTTTTTTATTCATGAATCGCCAAAGGCGTTCAATTAGATTGAGATCGGGAGAATAAGGAGGCAAGAATTTGATTTCTACTCTGGATGTGTTTAGGTAATTTGCGACGATTTTTGACCTATATTAGGCAGCATTATCGCATATAACCACGACTCTTTGTGCAAAAGGATACTTTAGATCCTTTTTCATACCATCCATAAGAGGGTTTCGAATTGTGTTGAGGATGAACCCCATCTAGATAAAGCAGTTGATCTATTTGAGCGAGTTCTTTTTCTAGTTTTTGTAATTCTTGCGAAAAAAGCTTTTTTGCTTCCTCATTCACTTTTCCAGGAATCAGCAAAACAAAGGTTTACAAAAAAAACCGAAGACATAATCATTTCTGAAAATGTCTCTGGTGATGTGGAGCGTAGCGGAATCGAACCGCTGACCTCAACAATGCCATTGTTGCGCTCTACCAATTGAGCTAACGCCCCTTAAAAGTCCTTTAAGATACTACGATTTCTGACTATTTTCAAGCTAAATTAAATCTCTAAAGTTTTAGCTGCTTCTTTCCAACATTGCATAAATAGATTAGATCTCTTGTGATCCTGCTAAAATAAATGGGACATGAAGAACCCGAATAAATTAAAACAAATTTATTAAAGAGGTTCTTATGAGAAAGCAAAAAAAATATGATCGAGAATTTTAAGTTAAATATAGTAAAGCAATATAAAGAAAGCGGGAAATCCATGACATCGATATTCCGTGATTTTGAAGTTCCTATGGAAACTTTAGCCGGGTGAATTCAAGAATTTAAAGAACAAGGAGAAAAGAGTTTTCCTGGATCAGGCGAGATCAAACCCTGCAATGAAGAGATGTATCGCCTTCGCAAAGAATTAGCAGATAGGAAACAGGAAAGAGATATCTTAAAAAAGGCTATGGCTATCTTCTCACGACCAAGAAAAGCAAATTAGAGTTCATGAAAAAGCAGCATTACAAGTGTAGAGTGAAGAAGATGGCAAAACTTTTAGAGGTGTCTAGAAGCAATTTTTATTGCTTTGTTCGTAGAAAGCCCAGTAAAAAAGCATGCATGAGCGTAGTCGATCTATCTCAAGAATTCACGCCGAACTAAAAAAAGAGGGTGTGATTTATTCTCGTAGAAGAATAGCAAAAATCATGAGAGCATAGGGGATACAAGCTAAAACATATAAGGTATGGAAAAAGACAGCTGTAGCTAAAATGCATAAAGAAATAGTTCCTAACTTATGTAAATCAAAACTTTACAGTAGGTGCTCCGAATCAACCTTGGGTGTCAGATATCAGTTACATAGCGACTCGTGAAGGATGGCTATATTTAGCAGTTGTGCTAGATCTGTTTTCAAGAAAAATTGTTGGATTCTCTATGGTAGCAGGATCCGAACGGATCTTGTTAAACGTGCATTACAGCAAGCTATTCTGATCGTGGTTCTCAATATGCAAGTGAAGATTTCAAGAGAAAAACCGATCAACATGAAATTATTTTAAGTATGAGTAGCAAAGGAAACTGTTACGATTGTAGAGAGCTTTTTTCACAGCTTAAAAACAGCGCATGCTAACTTTTGTAAATTTAAAACAAAAGAAGAAGCTATGGATAGTTTATTTGAATATATAGAAGTGTTTTACAACAAAAAGAGGCCTCATTCTACTTTAGGGTATGTCTTTTCAAGAATTTGAAA
Source organism: Candidatus Rhabdochlamydia sp. W815 (assembly GCF_018642185.1). Lineage (NCBI taxonomy): Bacteria > Pseudomonadati > Chlamydiota > Chlamydiia > Parachlamydiales > Candidatus Rhabdochlamydiaceae > Candidatus Rhabdochlamydia > Candidatus Rhabdochlamydia sp. W815. The sequence continues at coordinate 8,482 of NZ_JAAVTY010000002.1, forward strand.
CAAGATGGATGAATCAGCAAAGTATTTGTGTTCTTGCTGTCTAAAAAAAGGTGACAAGATCGGACTTTTATAGAAAGAAATAAAAGTTTTATTTTAATAGTTAATTTTGATCAAATTAAAATAGGAATGTTTTAGATAAGAACTTTGTTTTTTATTGTATTTTCAAAAAAGCCCCTGTGCATACAATGCAAAAAAAGGAGCAGAATTATGGGGGTATTTGACCAAGTAACACTATTACTACCCGACTCTATTTTTCAGTTAAATACTAGCTATCAAGCAGATATACGTAAAAATAAAGTAGACTTAGGAGTAGGGGTTTATAAAAATGAAAATTTGCTTGCAGAGATTTTGCCAAGTGTTGAAAAAGCACAAAAATATTTATTGAAGAATGAAAAAACAAAGACCTATCTTCCGATTGAAGGAGATCCTCTTTTTCTTAAGGCAGTTGGACAATTGGTATTTGGCGCTAATTTTTTTTCTGCTCATCAAGAGAGATTAGTTGCTGTGCAAGCAATTGGAGGAACAGGAGCTCTAAAGTTAGCAGGTATTTTCTTAAAACAAGAACTCTCTTCTAAGGTTTATGTTTCTAATCCTACTTGGCCCAATCATCAAGGGATCTTTAGGAATTGTGGTTTACAGGTCTATTCATATCCTTATTATGACAAATCTAACCGTTGCATAGAGTTTGAAAAACTCATGCAATTTCTCTCTCTTATTGAAGAAAAAAGTATCTTGGTGCTACACGCGTGCTGTCATAATCCAACAGGGATGGATCTAACCCCCGCCCAATCCAAGATCTTGCTTAAGGTATGTCAAGATAAGAAAATCATCCCTTTGTTCGACTGTGCCTATCTAGGATTAGGAGAATCTATACAAAAAGATCGTGCAATGATTAGACTGTTTGCAGAAGAAGGAATGGAAATGCTTGTTGCTTTTTCCTGTTCTAAAAATTTTGGTCTCTATGCAGAAAGAGTAGGAGCTCTATGGATTCTTGTTGAAAGTTGTTCTGTAAAAGAAAACGTCATCAGTCAGTTAAAAAAGATTATACGCACAAACTACTCTAATCCTCCTAAGTATGGAGCGCAAATTGTAACACATATCTTAAGTAGCAATTTAAAAAAAGAGTGGGAATTAGAGCTTTTTTCTATGCGTAAAAGAATGAATCAAATGCGCCATTCTCTATGTGCTTATTTAAAAAAACATCTATTTTTAAAACAAGGGTTAGGAATGTTTGGATTAAGCGGACTGAATCACTCCCAAGTTAAACAATTACAAGAAGAATATGCGATCTATATGACAGCAAATGGTAGAATGAATTTCTGTGGTTTAAATGCAGGTAATGTAAAATATGTAGCACAATCTTTATTAGATGTTATATGCGAAGAATAAATTATCGTTCTTATATATTTCTCACTGGAATTTTTTTTGTACTGTTTTCTTTCTCTCCAGGTAGATCTCTTGTGTTGCGTCAGATGACAATCTGTGCTTTCTCCTGTTTGTGGGAGCGCATCTATTTATTAACCCACCCTCTTCATCTTTCCATGTCATCTGTTGCGAAACAAGAATTAGAAACGCTCAGACAAGAGAATTACTTACTTCATTTGCAAGTTGATCATATTCGGGAATGGCTTTTATCAGAAGATCGCATAAACGAACAAATAGATTTGCTCAAATCTATGAACAGCGCAAGTTCTGAAGAAAAGGAAAAATTGTTTTTGCGTCGTCGCCGCGAAGAAATTATGAAGATTTTACAGCTAAAATCTAAAGCAATTCCTGCTAAGGTCATCTTTCGTGAACCTGGAAGTTGGAGCAACTATGTTTGGATAAATGTAGGAGAAGCCGATAATAAAAATTTACAGGAGGGGGTGATTGCTAAAAACAGCCCTGTTATAATCGGTAATTCTGTGGTAGGAGTGGTTGATCTCATCCATAAAACACAAAGCCGCGTACGCTTAATTACCGATAATCGTCTTACCATTGCAGTAAGAGCTGTTAGAGGAAAACAACAGGACCATTTTTTACTCGAACAACTCAATGCATTGCTATTTTCCTTGGAAAAAAATCAAAATAGCTCTTGCTCTCAAGAGGTACAGGAAGCAATTTCAGCTCTTGCTCGGCTCAAAGCTCAATTCATTCCTGTGAATCAAAATATCTATTTGGCCAAAGGTGAATTACAGGGAACAGGGCGCCCTTTGTGGCGCTCCTGTGGATCTTTCCTAAAAGGAACAGGTTTTAACTATGACTTTTCAGATCAAGAAGGATTTGCTCGAGATTTACGCTCTGGTCTTACCTATGAAAAAGGTTCTAGGCTGCCCTCTATTGCTTTATTAAATGTGGGAGATCTTTTAATCACAACAGGATTAGACGGTGTTTTTCCTGCAGGACTGTATGCTGGAATTGTTTCCAGAGTAGATATTCTACAAGAGGGTCAATGTTTTTATCATTTAGAAGCTATAGCAACCGCTGGAAGTTTTGATGAGCTCAATTTTGTATGCGTTCTTCCTGCCTTGAAATAGCTACAACCGTTCTTTATTTCAATAAAAAACATTGCAAAAAAAGTAAAAATTATTAAAAATCTAGACAATGAGAATTAAGGCATTATGTCTTGCATTGCTTGAAAAAAACTTAAAACATAAGGAGCTTATATTATGAGAAAGAGCATTTGGTTTTTACTAGCGGCTGTGGTTTCTTTATATGGCGTAGCATTTGCAGAAGAGGATAGTAATGAGCCGTCTGGCACAGAGATTGTTTCACAAGAAGATAAACAAGAGCAAGCTCCTGTCTCAGAATGTAGATAGCTAAAGTAGAAGACCATCGGTTACATCTGATGGTCTTTAATCCCATCTAATGCATAGAAAATGGTTTTTTTTAGCTGTTTAAGGCATGAGCAAGAGGCAAAAGCATATTGATACACTTCTTCTCTAATGGGTGTAAGCTCTTGCTGCTCATGATCTATCAAAGAATAAATGTTAGGGTAGTGCTGAGGCAAAATGGTTTGACCACAGCGAAAAAGATATGTGCTTAGAGGTTCTTTTAGATCGTTCTGATTTAAAAAAAACATAGGTCTGTTCACATATAAAAAATCATACCCAATAGAAGAGCGATCGCCAATGTATAAATCGCAATGCTTTAATAAAGGATAAATGGGTATTGGATCTGAAATAAAATACACACCGGTGATGGTTTTGCATTTTTCCTCTAGCTCTTCTACAAGAAAAAGATGTTGTAATTTTAAATTGGGATGAGGTTTAATGAGTAGTGTGTATTTGTCTGGTTTTTGTTCAATTAAAAGATCAATCGCTGAAAAAAACGAGCTAGATTTTTCATAGTCTTGCCAAGTAGGGGCATATAGAATGGTTTTTTTCTGTTCCAGGAGAATTTTTTTTGTCACATAGGTATCATACCAGTCTTTATGTTGCATATAGAATTGATAACGGAAATTACCTGTGGTCACATAGGGTTTAATTAGGTTGTAACGGTTAAAAAAATCAATCATTTGCTGCCCGTATACTAAAAGCAAGTTTTCTTGGCACAGCGCTTCTACATAAGGCTTTATATTTCCTTTATCAGAGTTTCCATGAGGGCACCAAATGGTATGGATCTTTTTTTTAGAAAGCAGTTCTGCAAGGAAGAGAAGTTCCTTGAGCATAATACGCGAAAAGCAAGAAAACACAAATCGATAATTTTTTGTTAGAAAAAAAGGAAGTTCTAAACAATCAAGGTAGAGCGTATCCGTAAATGGGTAGATCTCTTGCGCTTGTTTTAAGATTAGCTTTTCTGTAACAATTAAAGGAATTCCTAAAATAGCGCATAGAGGAGCTAAATGATCCAGATGATGGGTCTCTGGCCCATAAATGAGGCCGGCGGAAGAAGGATGCATGTTTTTGTCCTTAAGATAGCACATTATTGACAGAGATCCATAGGTTCATTTTATTTCTTTATCCGGCTCTATGATCTGAAAAATCTCTTCCCAAATAGGACAGCAAGAATCATATATAGTAGTGCCAATTCAAACAGCTAGCTTAATGGGATTCAAGTCAACGACTTGAAACTTGTCGTTAATCCTATATTTTTCTATGCGATTGAATCGGAACCACTATATTATCACCCGGTTTGGACGCTTTGATTTTTTCCACTACATAAATAAGTTCTTCAGTTGTTAACTCGCCGTATTTTGCTTCATCGAGTAAATCACCTAAATTCTGCATAGGTCTTTGCTTTGTTGGGGGAGTCTTTATTTTGTCTTTTTTCTTCTTCTTTTTCATTTGTTTCCTTTCGTTTCCCAATAATGCTTTCTAGTTTTTCTATGATAAGAAATACATTATGGAACAACTACGATTAAAAAGATGCTATACGATAACAAGAAAGTATTTTAACAGAAAGTTAAAAAAATCTATGAGATTTCTTTATGAGAGTTGCGGTTTCTAATTAAAGTTTGAGTTTGATCCTCAATAAGGAAAAAAGGAGCCTACAAAGAATGCTCTTGATGGAAAGATAGTTGCTCCTTTTCCTGTTTGAGTGGAGAAAAACTCATAAAATCTCCGGTGTTTCTTGGGATTAAAGTTATTTCAGGTTTTTAATGATTTGTTTTACTTCTGTTAATATGCTATCTACAAATTCAGCATCCGACAAGGTTGCTTGTTCAGGGAGGTTCAAACAGCTGATCCCATTTACCAACAGATCGAATTAATTGTGTAAAAGCTACTTCTAAAATTTAGCTCGTCTACTTTCATCAGTTAGCTAAAGAAGACTTCTTTCCAGGAGATCTACTTAGAAACGTCTTGCGTGTGGAAGCAAATTTCTGGATGTAATTTCCAATCGTCCAAAAAGTTTTATCGATGGGACAAAAGAAAACGCTTTAGTCCAATTTTTTTCTCAAAACTTTCCCTAATAGAAAATGTTCTCTTAGCAGAGAATCGATCAGATGTTTTGTACAAGCAGGGGTTATAAAAGTTCTTTTTGTTTAAGTACTATTGCGGTGTATTTTTCTCTTCAGTTGCAATAGCTGTTTTCTTTCTAGGGGGTTTCGGCTTTAAACGACGCTCTTCTTTAAGGCTGCTTTGATTGTCAATGTTCTGTTGATTCATTTTTTTTGTCAATGCTCCTAGCTGATCGTTTAAACTTAAAACCTCTGTTGTCTGTTCATCGTCAAGGGGCATAATCTGCTCTAATTTCAGGTCTTTATTGCTTGGGCCTATGAGGGTTTCCAGTTTTTGGGTAGCAACCAACCTAAGCTCACGCGCTTGATTTAAGCGTTCTAGGAGGGATTGGCGCTGTTGCATAATTTGTGTAGAATGCTCTTTATCTAGTGCTTCTTGATGTAGATTTGCCAGCAGCTCTCGCATTAAGTATACCTCTTTTCGCAGATTGACCTTAATCTCGTCGTGTAGCTGATTCCAATTTTTTTGCGACGCCATATGTTATAAGCTCCTTTATTCTACTAAATAATGGAAATGCTAAAAATATACTAGATCAACTAATTGCTTAATTTATAGAATGATTATCTTTTAAGGGTTTAGATGTTTAAAAATTTGTAATTATTTGTGTCATTGTGGATATAGAAGCTTTAAAAAAGTGGTTTTTGGAACAAAAGAGGGATTTTGCCTGGAGGGTAAGCCCAACGTCTTATGCTGTTTGGATCTCAGAGGTTATGCTGCAGCAAACAAGGGCCAAAGTTGTGGAAGGGTATTTTGAGCGCTGGATGATTTTATTCCCCAATGTGAAAGCGTTGGCCTTAGCTCCTCAAGAGGAGGTGATTAAAGCCTGGGAAGGATTAGGTTATTACAATCGGGCAAGAAATTTACATTTAGCTGCAAAATATATACTCAAAAAATATAAGGGGGTCATTCCGGATAAGAGAGAGGAATTAGAAAAAATTAAAGGCTTGGGCCCTTATACCGTAGGAGCTCTTTTAAGCTTTGCCTTTCACCAAAAAGCCGCTGCTGTTGATGCTAATGTAACACGTGTGCTTGCACGTTATTATCATGTAGAAGAGGATGTTACGAAGGCAGAGACCAAGCAGCTTATACAACTCAAGACGGAAAACCTTTTACCAGAAATTGAGCCTTGGGTGTGTATGGAGGCTCTGATCGAATTGGGCTCTCTGGTTTGTGGCAAAGTAGCTAAGTGTATAAAATGCCCTATAAAAGAGGGTTGCAAAACAAGAGAATTAAAGAGTCAACATCTCTTGCCTAAGAAACCTCCTAAAAAAAAGGTCGAGCTTCTACATCGCAATGTAATTGTACTCATGTATCAGGATAGTGTTTTATTAAGAAAGACAGGATCTGGTTTGATGGCTGATTTATATGAGTTTCCCTATTTTGAAAAAGAAAAACCGCAGGAAGAGATCTTGCTTACATTTCTTGCTAGAGAAGCCATTTACCAACAACACTTAAACGTTGTAAATCATACTTTTACCCATTTCAAAGCAACTTTGTTTCCTTCTATTTGGAGGGCTTTGAGAAAAGAGATGTTTAGCAACTACATATGGGTTTTAACAAAAGATCTGACAAAGTTTCCTTTTTCAGCAGGACATAGAAAAATTATCCAACAGATAGAAGGAATGAGATGAAAATCGTTCATACAGAAAGTTCCATGGGCTGGGGTGGACAGGAGATGAGAATTCTAGCAGAAGCAGAAGGAATGAGACAAAAAGGTCATACAGTATTCTTTGCACTCTCTTCTGGTAGTGAATTAGCAAAGCGCGCTAGGCAGAAAGGGTTTGTGGTTCATACATTTTGTTTTAAATGGAAAGCTCTCTTTTTTACCGTGGGAAAGTTGTTGTTGTTTTTTAAAAAAGAGAGGGTTGATTTGATCAATACGCATTCCTCTTTGGATGCTTGGATAGCGGGGATTGCTGCAAAACTGTCCAAAAAGCCCGTTATTCGAACACGCCATCTATCCACTCCTATCCGAGGGGGGGTAAATGGGTTTATTCTTTATAATAAGCTTGCTGATTTTGTGGTTTCTACTTCTTCTGCGGTGTTGCTTTTGCTGCAAGAAAAAGCTGATTTAAGTCCTTCTCGTATGCAGTGCATTGCAACAGGAGTGAATCCAAAAATTGCTGATGCTGTGCAAGATACTCTTATTTTTCGTAAGGAACTAGGTTTAAGTCCTACAGATATTTTAGTGGGGACAGCTTGTGTGTTGCGTTCTTGGAAAGGGATTCCCGATTTATTAAAAGCAGCTGATTTATTAAAGAATCATCAACAGATCAAATGGATTTTAATCGGAGGTGGGTATTTAGAGAGGTATCTGGTGATGATTCGTGAGATGAAATTAGAAAATGTGATTTGCGTAGGCCATTTAGAATCGCCTTATACAGCCATTAGCGCTTTAGATATTTTCATGCTTTTAAGCGTGGCTCACGAGGGGATCTCTCAAGCCACATTGCAAGCAGCTTTTTTTAAACGGCCCCTGATTACAACTAGTGTAGGTGGCTTGCCAGAGGTATGTATTCACGGAAGTACCGGTCTTAGAGTTCCTTCTTCTGATCCAGAAGCAGTAGCTCAAGCTGTGCTAAAAATGGCAGAAGATCGTCTTTTAAGAGAGCGCTTAGGGGAAAATGCAAAGATGTTAGTAGAACAAAAATATACGATTACCCATACTTTAGATCAAATGGAAGCTGTTTATCAAAAGCTTCTTTGAAAGTTAAGGTTGACTCAAATTATGAAAAAACTTAAATTAGAAGATCCTTTGCCATTTGGCAGGTTAGCTCTTGCAAAAATCTTTTTCTTAGATCGCTCGATAAACCGATCTAAAATCGCTATTTATGCCTGTTCTGGCATTTTTGTCGCTATGTTGGTTATGTACCAGTTTGGAAGGTTCGAAAGCAGATCGTCCGCTTATAAAGAAGCAAATGCTATGTATGCTAAATGGCGAGATCCCCAGGCCTTTAATAAACTAGAAAAAATAGTCAGCTCACACCCAGAGCTACAGACTAAGTTTGGAGGTTTAATTGCACAGCGTCTTTTAAGTATAGGGGAGACGAAAAGAGCAACAGCTTATATGACAAAAGCTCTAGAGAGAGCTCAAGGCTTAATTTCTCCTTATTATACCCGTTTTTCTAAAACAACTCTATTAATCGCCGATGATAAGCTAATGGTTGCTTTAGAAGAAGCAAAACAGTTAAAGAGCGATTTAGAAAAGGACGCTTTTCTATGGGAACAAATGGATTCGCAAAAACGGTCTGGCGGATTGTTATATGCTTATAACTTGATAAGAATTGCTGCCTTAGAAAGAGAATTAGGTTCAAAAGAGGGAGAAAAAGCAGCATGGGAAGAAATTTTGTGCAATGCTGGTTGGTCTAAGGTAGAAGAACCTGCTAAAACCTATGATCCAAAAGCTTATGCTACTCTTGCGCGTAATTTTCAATCGGGGTCCTTTTCCCTGCTTGACTATATCAAGCAGAGAAAAAAAGAATTGGAATAAAGATCTTATTTAGGATGCTGAGCTTGTATCTCTCTTGCTAAATGATAGAGATCTTTACCTCCATGAAGACCTAATAGTAAAAAAATCAGAGGTGGTAAAAAGATAGCTAGGACCAGAACCACAATTGCCAGTACGAATTGAGTGGTTTTTTCTTGTCTAAAGAGAAAATTAAGAACGGCTTTGGAAAAGTAGGCAACTTTTCTAAAGAAAAGAACGCCTAAGATCCCTCCTAAAGCAGAAGCTCCTATAGACCAGGCACAAGAATACATAATTAGCGCAAATAAAAAGGCTAGTGCAAAAGCTAAACAGAAAAAAAACTCAAAACGATGTTGTTTAGCGAATGTTTCAATTTCTTTTACAGAAACTCCTTCTTTTGATTTATTTTCATCCATACGACCTCATTAGTTAATAGTAACCTTATTAATTGCATTAAAATAGTAAATCGAATTTTTTAGCAACCTATTGCCGGTTTCTGAGCTCCTTTATTTGATCTTTTTTTTATTTTCTCAATCTCCTACACTTTTGATCATTCCTAAGAATGAGAGGGTAATGCACTGTGATTGTTCTTCTTTCTGCTAAATACAGTATCCGCTGTCTTTTTAATTACTGTATTATGGGAGTATGTGCTTGTATAATTGCCTTATCAAGCGGTTTACTCTTTTTTTCTTATCCTCTACCTGATGTAAAAACGCGGTTGATGCAAGAGGTAAGTCAAGTTCGTATACCCCTGCATCCCTATGAATTGATTGGCTCTTTTGCTTTAGCCTTAAATGAGTACCACACCTCTAGTTGGGCTAGACGTATTGCTAATGAACTTTTGGTATTAGGTTATAATACTAGGCCAGACCAGCAATCATCTGTTTCCATGGCTTTTTCTTTGAATAAGGAAAAAAATCCTTTCACTGTACAAAATGAGGAACTGGTTTTTCTAGAAGAGAGTAAAGAGGGATTGGTTCGCTCAGAAAAAAAGACTGCGCTCTGGATTCAGCCTATTCTATTAAATAATGGGGCTATTTTAATAAAGGTATCTCGACAATTTCACTCTACAGAGCAAAATGCAGAATTTATTTCTTCTTCTTCAGGATTGTTGCAAATGCAAAACGACGACTTTATGCAACAATTGCAAAATAGCAGCTATTTGAGTTTTGATTTATTGATCCAGCATTATGGGGGCCCGAGGTTTGCCGGATGGGAGAAGAAAGGCACATTAAAGTGTGTGAATCAAATGCAAAACTATGCGTGTTTTGTTTCGGAAGCAGACCTTCTTGTATTTAAAAACCAACAGTGGCAAGTTGCTTCTCTAACCACCAAAACTCAAGGGCTCCCTCTAGCACGAGTGAAAAAACTTCTTCCAGAGCAAATGCAATTAGAGGTTTGGGATGAAAAAGGCTTTTGCTCCAGCTTGATCGAAGTACCTCTGCGGAAAAAAAAGTTTAAAAAAATGAAGCTAGAAATCCCCTTTACCAAGATTCGTATGAGAAGTGCCACACAGGTGAGTTGTAGCTTAGGAAAGAAAAGACTGTTTTTAAAACAAGGGGACTGGTTATTCAAAACTTCTTCTGGATGGTGTCGGTTGGACAAACCAAGAGACATCGAGGATTATGTCTATCATCGTCTCCTAGCGGAAGTATTTATTTTCGATGCAATTGTAAAAGAGCAAGGTTGCTCTTTTATGAAAGGAACTCTTTTTGATGAAACAAGAATGCACATGCAACAAATTCAACTACCTATTCAAACGGAAAAAAAAGAAGCTAAAACGAGAAAAAAAACCTTTCTCTTGTTACCTTTTACTCTTAAGGGGTGTCTATGAAGAACGTTCTTCTCTATTTCTGTCTAGCGACCATTACCCTTTCAGGACAGACCTTATCCGATAAGTTATTACAAAAAGAGAATTCATCCTCTGCTAAAACAGATGTTTTATTAAAAGAGATCAATGAGCGGATTTATCTCTTAAGGTCTCAATTACAAGAGGGATACCACCAGGTGCAAACTCTATATGATACTAAGGCTAATGAAGAACGGTTTCAGGCTCTTTTAGCTGAAGTGAATACGATGAAACAAAAAATCCAGGCACAAGAAAAACAATGGCGAGAAATCGTCATTAAAGAATCTAAGCAAGAGGAAGAAGGATACGCTCTTTGGGATCAAGAAGAAACCACTCTTGCGCATTTAATTATGGAGTATGGTGCATTGGATTACCTCTATATCGTGCCTCCAGAAATGGCAAATATGAAGTTAAATATGCACTCTAATGTCCCTATTCCAAGAGAATCTTGGAATGATGTGTTAGAGATTATTCTCTCTCATAACGGGATTGGAATTAAGAATATAAATCCCTATGCTAGGCAGCTCTATTTACTCAAGCAAGAACCAGCTTGCATTGAAAGGATTGCCTCCTCTTTAGAACAACTGCTCTTAACACCAGAGCACAGCCGCGTTTTTTATGTCTTTTCCCCCCCCATTGAACACATAAAAAGCATTAAGCAGTTTTTTGAAAAGTTCTCTGATCCTAAACAAACCTTTATTTATCAAATCGGTCCCAAGATCGGCATTGTGTCTAACCGAGAAGAGGTACAAAAGATCCTACACTTATATCAGAGCGTATGGGGACAGATGCAAGGGAGGGTTTCTCGTGTGATTCCTGTGCTTAAAATGTCGGTTAAAGAAATGGAAAAGATTCTGCAATCTTTTTTTAGCGAGTCTATCGAGAAAACCCGGACTCCTTTGAATAAGAATGAACAAGAAGGGCTTACCATTTTCTCTCTTTTGCAAGGCAATTCTCTGGTGGCTATTGGTAGGAAAGAGGCAGTGGATAAAGCAGAGCGTGTTGTGCGCGAAACAGAAGATCAGTTACAAAACCCTGCTGAAATGACTGTTTATTTATATCCCTGTCGTCATAGCAGTCCCAATGATTTAGCTCAGGTGTTAGAAAAGGTTTATACCTCTCTTCTAGCTGCTTCGTCTGATACTAAAAAAGAAGCAGAGTTAAATTACTCAGCTCCTGGATCTCCTTTTAAAAGGCCTCCCGATGGATACCCTCCTGTCCCTCCTCTTGTAGTGGCGCCAAAACCGATTCATTCCAACACATTATCGACGGTTGGGATCGATTATGGTAGTGATCATTTTATTCCAGATCCTAAAACAGGAACTCTGTTGATGGTTGTTCGCCGTGATGCCTTAGGAAAAATCAAAAATCTCATACGCAATTTGGATATTCCCAAAAAAATGGTGCAAATTGAAGTGCTATTGTTCGAGAAACAACTCAATTGTGAAAATAGTCTAGGGATAAACCTGTTGAAGTTAGGGACAAAAAATGTCTTGAAATGGAGCTCTAATGTAGCACCAAGCGGATCAGGAGTATTGGAGTTTCTTCTGCACAATAACTCCTCTAAACATTTTCCAGCCTATGATTTAGCATATAGTTTCTTAATGTCACAAGACGATATTCAACTCAATGCAGCGCCTTCTATTATCACTGTAAATCAAACCCCCGCTACCATTTCCATTGTAGAGGAGATTTCGATTAATAATGGAGCAGCTCCTTTAGATACTAATAAGGGGACTGCGTTTGAAAAATCTTTTTCCAGGGCTCAATATGGAATTGTCATTACTCTTGTTCCCACCATCCATCTACCTTCTATAGATGAAGTAAACATGGAGGAAACCGGATTTGTTACTTTAAAGACCAATGTTACCTTTGATACAACAAGGCATGATGAACATAAAGATCGTCCTTTGGTGAATAGACGGCATATTGAAAACGAGGTATGTATTGCAGATGGGCAAACAATTATCTTAGGGGGACTGCGACGAAAAGCTTCTCAAGATAAAGAAGAAAAGATTCCTTTTCTAGGAGATATACCCGGTTTAGGGAAATTATTTGGAGCGACTAAGCTTAGAAGCAACGATACAGAGATGTTTATTTTCATCACGCCAAAAATTATTTTAGATGCTAAGGAGCAATTGCAACAAATTTTATATGAAGAGCTTCAAAAAAGACCGGGAGATCAACCTGAGTTTTTGGACTGTTTAGTAGAAGCACAGGAAAAAGCTCGATATAAAAAGATCAAAAATGGGCTTAGTTGCCTTATAGAGAAATAACTATGGCAATGCTAACGGGGTTTTTAGCAAAATTATCAGGTTTGTTTACGCAAAGAGAGCCTCCTGTTTCTTTAGTAAAAGCGCGTTCCTATATGGGGAATGTGGAAGAAAAAGCTAAAGAATTAGAAATTGCTTTCTATGCAGATCTTTTAGATTTTTTTTGTATAAAAAATAAAATTTCTCCCCTTTCCTACTCCTTTATTCGTAAAAATCAGCTGGTAATATTAGAAGAGCAGAGGGGAAAGTGGCTTATTGCCATGCTCAATCCTTTTGATTTAGAAGCTTTAGAACAGGTCCGATTTATTACGCAAAAAGATACGCAGGTGGTTTTTACAACTCAAGTGGCTTTTGAAAAAGCAATCGAGCAGCTCTTTCATCAAAAGGAGAATGAAGCGTCGGAATATATTGCAAGCCTACAACAAAATCAAGAGAGTTGTTTAGAAGATCAGCAAGAAGGCTATGATTTATTAGAGAGCGTGAGTGAAGTTCCTGTGATTCATCTTTTAAATGTCATTTTAGCAGAAGCTGTACAACAGGACTCCTCGGATATCCATTTTGAGCCGACAGAACAAGGGTTAGAGGTGCGCTATAGATTAGATGGTGTATTGCATATGCGTCATACTCCTCCTTTAGAGCTACAAACCCAACTCATTACGCGAATTAAAGTATTAGCTCGGCTAGATATTGCAGAACACAGACTGCCTCAAGATGGAAGAATTAAGCTGCATATGGGACAAAGACAGATCGATTTTCGGGTAAGCACCGTGCCCGTTGCTTTTGGAGAGAGGATTGTACTGCGTATTTTAGATAAAAATAATGTATCTCTTGGGTTAGATAAGATTGGTATGGATCCTGTTCTGCTGAGTGCATTTAATAAATTGATTCGTTTAAGCGAAGGGATTGTGCTAGTCACGGGACCAACTGGTAGTGGAAAGACAACCACTTTATACAGTGCTCTATCAGAAATTAATTCTTCTGAAATGAATATCATGACTATTGAAGACCCTGTTGAGTACAAACTTCCCGGTATGGCCCAAATTGGAGTCAATCCTAGGATTCATCTCAACTTTGCCACAGGATTAAGGCACATTCTCAGACAAGACCCCGATGTCATTATGATTGGTGAGATCCGTGATAAAGAAACCGCAGAGATCGCTATTCAATCCGCATTAACCGGGCATTTGGTTTTTAGCACGTTGCATACCAATGATGCGCCTTCAGCATTAACTCGTTTAGTGGATATGGGAATTGAACCTTATCTGCTTTCTTCTTCTGTATTAGGGGTATTAGCTCAGCGTCTTGTACGAAGAGTTTGTCCTCACTGTAGTGTTCTGTATCAACCCTTTGATCAAGAGCTCAAAGAGATAGGCCTTAGCAAAAGCGAAGTAAAGGAGGGTCTTTATCGAGGAGCTGGCTGTGAGGTATGTTATGGTTCTGGTTTTAAAGGAAGACATGCTATTTATGAGTTGATGTATGTAGATCACTTGGTTAGACAACAATTACTTCTCTCTGCAGATGCAACTACGTTACAAAAGGTGGCTTTGGCTCAAGGAATGAGTAGTTTACGACAGCAAGGAGCTGTTTTGGTCCAAAAAGGGATTACCACTACTTCTGAAGTATTGAGGGTAACTAAGATTTTGGAGTTAGGTTAGATGCCTTTATTTCGTTATCGTGCAATTACCACTAAGGGTAAAGAGATTAAAGGCGCTATCGATGCGGATTGTTTGGAAACGGCTAAAGAAAAACTGCGCAAGCAACAACTTTTGATTACCTCTTTAACGCATCTACAAAACAAACAAAAAGAGCTGGTTTTACCTCCAACTCTTCTACTTATCTTTACAAAAGAGCTTTCTCAATTACTTAAGGCAGGTCTTCCCTTGTATGAGAGCTTGTTGACCATGGAAGAAAAATACGCACGTCACAAGGCGCATTCTCTATTTTTAGACCTTTGCCATCGTTTGAAAGAAGGCTATCCTCTTTCAGAGTCTTTAAAAAAGTATCCTCATACTTTTGATACCATCTATATTTCCATGGTGCATATTGCAGAGCAAAGTGGGAATTTGGTTTCTACTTTTGAGCAGCTTGTCCAAATTATTGCCCATCAACAGATGGTAAGAAAACAATTAAAATCTGCACTAACTTATCCAGGTGTTCTTTTTTGTTTTTCTTTTCTCATTGTTCTAGGATTACTGCTATTTGTGATTCCTTCCATGAAAGAGCTATTTCAAGATCGAACTTTGCATCCTGTTACTGCCTTTGTGCTTGGTTTGAGTAATCAACTCAATCAACATATTTGGACCTTTTTTTTATCCATGATCATCCTTTGCACAGCAACTTTACTCGCTCTAAAGAAATTTTTTAAAGAGCTTATTTATCCTATTTTGATCCAGTTGCCCTATGTAAGCACGCTTCTTTTTCATAATACCCTTTTGCGCTTATCGCGTACTATGGCTATGTTGCTCAGTGCTGGGGTGCCATTGATTGAATCGATTGCTTTGGTCAAAAAAATAGTTAGACATCCTTCGCTTGAAAAAGTGTTAATCGATGCGCAGCAAAAGCTTGCGCAAGGCAAAAAACTTTCGTGGATCTGTAATGAACATCCTATTATGCCCGCTTTAATGACAAGAATGCTCTCTATTGCAGAAGAGACGGGAAAAATGGAGGAGGCTTTTTTTCATCTTTCTAAAATTTATGAAGAAGAATTAGAGAAACACCTTGCACAGATCTCAGCTTTTTTGCAACCTATCATGTTGATTGCTTTAGGAGCAATCATCGGTCTTGTGGTCTTATCTATTCTTATTCCACTAACCGATGTGGGCTCTTTTAATTAGGAGGAATTTTATGAAAAAAAAACAAGCACTCACTTTATTAGAGATTATGATTGTCATCGTCTTAATCGGTCTCATTGGCAGTGTTCTTGGATTTAGCATGAAAGGAAGTCTTGATAAAGGAAAGGTATTTAAAACCGAGCGGGCTATACAGCTTATTGAAGATACCCTCATGTTAGAAGTGGCCAAAGGAGCTTCTATTACAGATGTAGTTGAAAATGCAGAAACCTATCTGAAAGATTCAGGTATGGTAAAAAATGCAGCGAATATCTTAAAAGATGGATGGGGGATGCCCTTTGTCATTGAAAAAAAAGATGATCAAATTGTCGTGACTTCAAAGCGCTTAACAGAGCTGCAGGCGCCCAATGATTCCATTCAAGCGTCCCAAGAATAGCAGGCCATTCACCCTTTTAGAGGTAATGGTTGCAATCTGTATTTTTAGCATGATGGCCTCTATCAGTGGATGGCAGATCTTTCGTATGATCTCTGATTATAGATTTAACAATCAAGTAGCCAATTGTTTTTCCTCTTTGCAAAATGTACAATCTCTTGCGTTGATTTATCAAACAGACCTATCTTTTGAGATCTTTTTAGAAAATGACACCTATTATTATAGGATTCATTCCGATGAGCCTTTTCCGCCTTCTATTCTAAATCAAAAAAAAAAGCATGCTCTTTCTGCTGTAAAGGTGTGTAAATACAACAAAGAGCTCATCAAAAATAAAAAATGGGAAATCTCCTCCAAGGGGCTCATTTATCCAAGAGGACTGATTTATTTTGCTAAACGAGAAAAAAGGGAGTTGTGGATTGATTTACAAAAAGGCTTTCTTATAAACTGCACTAAAGAACAACCCCTAAAAAATTGGTAGTTATGCAATTACTCTCTCCCGCCTTTAATCATATGGAATCGATTCCTCTAGAATATAGCTGCAATGGCAACGACATAAATCCAGAGTTGATCATAAAAGAGGTCCCTTCTCAGGCAAAAAGTCTTGTATTAATCATGGATGATCCAGATGTTCCCCCATCTATTCGCAAAGATTGTATGTGGGACCACTGGGTTGTATTTAATATTCCTCCAACCACTACGCATATTCCCAAAGATGGTGTGCCTCAAGGGATTATCGGTAAAAATACAGGTGGAACGCTTTGCTATCAGGGACCTTGCCCTCCTGATCGAGAGCATCGCTATTTTTTTAAGCTGTATGCCCTTGATTGTGAGCTAGATCTAGCTGAAGGAGCCAGTAAAAGCCAAGTAGAGCAGGCTATGCAAGGACATATTATTGCGCAAGCAGAATTAGTTGGTAAATATAAGCAATATATTGACAACTAATTTATTTAATCCTTAAGTTGAAGTTTATTAGCTACACTTAAATTTAAGGAGGTAAGGGTGGATATATCAATAGAGTTGGCCAGGGTTTTTGGTCCCTTTTTATTAATTTTAGGATTATGGATGTTGTTTTATCATCACAACGCTCATAAAATTATGACATCGATGAAAAGTACACCTGCTATTTTTTATTGTCATGGATCTATCAATCTACTAATTGGTCTTTTTATCCTTAATGAATACAACTATTGGGATATGAGCTTATTTGTATTGATTTCCATATTGGGTTGGCTGTTTTTAATTCGTGGTCTCATGATTCTGTTTTTCCCACAGCTTTTGGTCAAATGCACAATGAGTTCAAACTCTTCTATTAGGCTAAATGGAATTTTCCCTCTGATATATGGAATTCTTCTTTGCTGGATAGGGTTTTAATAGCTAAAAATCCCTTTTTTAAATGAGGCTATTTAAGCTAGTTTATCTCTTTTTTGCGACATTAATTGTGCTAGGGTTTTCCTATTCGGATCCTGGCACAGTTAATGATTTCTCTATCCTATTTTTTGTTTCAAGGTATGATTTTGCTAATGAAACCATGCTTTTTTCTATAAGAAGCTTCTGAAAATCCACTATCTGATCGGCTAACTTGTGTTCTATTAGAGTAAAGTTCCTCTTTCAGAGAAAGAATGGTTTGTTTTAATGAGTTGATTTGATCTTCTTTAGCATCTACCATAGATTTTAGATTGTGAACAAAATTGTTTAGATAGTTAATTCGTCTTATACTTATACAAATGTAATGATGTAGCTCTTGGCAGCGTTGTTGTAACTGAGCATTCTCCCCATTCACTCTTTTTTCTAGTAGTTCTAATCGATTGGACCCTCCAGAAAATAGGTTAGATATTCTCTCGTAAAGAGTTAACTTTTTTACCGGTCGATTGTTTTGAGGAACATCATAAATAGGTTCTATCTCTTTTAGTGCTCTCATTTGGCTTGGCTTTCTAGAAAAGAGATTAGATATTTTCTCATATAAACGAGAAAATATTTTAGATATTCTCTTGTAAAGAGTTAACTTTATTGATTGATTGTTTTGGATGTTTTGATAAGTAAGTTTTGAGGGAATAGAAGGATTTGTAGAAATAGCCATAAATAAAACCATTATTAATTATAGATCATGATTCATACTATTTAATTACATTATTATATTTTTATTAAATAGTAAATAAAATAATATTTTTATTTATTGAGATGGAATAAATTTTTAAATTTCTATATAAACTTAGAATTTTACAAAAATTAAGAAGTGCTTGCTGATGTTCTCTTAAAGAAGATCAACAAGCACTAAAATAGCAGTCTGGTTTTTTAGAAAAATTTTAAGAAGGCTTATGATTTTTAGTGAATTCAAGACATTCTTTAATTATTTTATCCAAATCAGCCCATTCATCAGATGAATTAGTTTTAGTCGCATCTTTTAGGTTAGTAACTTGCATATCTTCTCGAAAAGTAACTCTTTTTTTAGAGAGCGAAGTTTCAACAGGCTCGAATTTAGGTTTATTTTCCTGAGGTGGGGGTAGAGGAGGGTTCTTTTTTTTAAGGGTTTTAAGATTTTGTTTAGCAATAACAATAGCGGATAAATTAGGTCTAATCGCTGCTTGCGATGCTTGCGATGTTGCAGAGATAACATGCTTCTTTTGTATTTCTTTTTCAGAGAAAGGAAGATCAGCGGTAACTGAGGGCTTTTCATTTTGGGTTTCATTGTAACATATAGGACTGCTTCCTCCTAATGCCTGGTTTTCAATAGTGGATATCTTTTTATCTGTAATAGTAGAGTTAGATTGCGGTTTTTTTTCATTTTTAGAGTACTCTGGCATTGGGGTTAAGCGTATTGTACTAGATCTAGATAGTGGCACGGGTTTTAGTTTCGGTGCTTGCAATGTTGCAGAATTTTCTTTTGTATTATTACTAAAGGGGATATTGAAGGGTGTGTTTGGGATTCCTGATGAATTAGCTTTAATCGCATCTTTTAGATTAGTAACTTGCGTATCTTCTCGAAAAGTAACTCTTTTTTTAGAGAGCGAAGTTTCAACAGGCTCGAATTTAGGTTTATTTTCCTGAGGTGGGGGTAAAGGAGGGGTTTTTTTTTTAAGGGTTTTAAGATTTTGTTTAGCAATAACAACAGCGGATAAATTAGGTCTAAACACTGCTTGCGATGTTGCAGAGATAACATGCTTCTTTTGTATTTCTTTTTCAGAGAAAGGAAGATCAGCGGTAACTGAGGGCTTTTCATTTTGGGTTTCATTGTAACATATAGGACTGCTTCCTCCTAATGCCTGGTTTGCAATAGTGGATATCTTTTTATCTGTAATAGTAGAGTTAGATTGCGGTTTTTTTTCATTTTTATTCAACAAATGGTATGGAAAAAAAGTCTTTTGAGTTGATGTTATAGAGGTCATAACGCATTAATCCTATTTTTGAAATGCTAAAATATTACTGATTTAATAAAAAACAATCAATATTCTGTACCATAAAATAAGTAAATAATAATGAACAAGGAGATTCTCAATTTATATTAATTAATAGACTTATTGCATAATTCTCTATTTTTAAGCTCTCATTTATAGATTCCTATCCTAACAAAAACATTAGATCTCTTGCATAACTTGTAGATAATCTATAAAATAATTAAAATTTTAAAAGGTTTTGTAATGAAATACGATTGTTTAAAGGATTTTAAGAACGAAGAGTTTCGTCGATTAACAGGAGTAAAAAGAGCCACATTTGAGAAGATGGTAGATATCTTAAAAGAAGCAGAATCTTCTAAAAAAAGGTTTGGAGGAAGACCCCATAGATTATCTATAGAGGATTAGCTTCTTATGACCCTTGAATATATGAGAGAATATAGAACCTATTTTCCTTTTGCAGCATCCTATCATATTTCAGAAAGTGCTTGCTAGCGGCCAAAAAAAACCAAAGATATTTTTATTCAGGAAAAAAGAAAAGGCATACGTTAAAAAGTCAGGTGATAGTAGACAAAAAGAGCCAGAAGGTTATTTGCACTGCATTTAGTAATGGTAAGCGTCATGACTTTCGATTATTTAAAGAATCTAAAACGAAAATCTATCCAAAGACCAAGGTAATTACGGATACAGGATATCAAGGGCTGCAAAAGATTCATTCCCATACAAATATGCCTAAAAGAAAAAACAAGAAAAACCCTTTAACAAAACAAGATAAAAAAAATAATCAATCCCCTGCCAAAGCACGTGTAATTAATGAAAATGTAATCGGAATGCTTAAGCGTTTTAAAATCATAGCAGATCGATATAGAAATCGACGGAAACAGCTTTTGCCTAAGATTTAATCTTATAGCAGGAATCTATAATTGGGAGCTTTAAAATTCAGGTTATGCAAGAGATCTATTTCGAGCTATTATACTAGTTTGATTTCAAATTAAGAATTGCATAAATGGGTTTTTTTGAAAAAGCTGCGCTATCTTGTAAGAAGATGTATAGTAGATTAGGTGGTAATTAAAATTTAGGTTTCAGAAGAACTCTAATACATTTAACTAGCTTCTTTTCAAGATGCACAAAGTCTCAACATGGTTACTCCCAGGAAAAAACAAGTATCCAAAAACTTTTTCCACGCGCCAACCGCTTTTTAGCAACCTACCACAATCGCGTATAAACGAGCTTGTAGAGCAACTCAAGTAAATAAGTTGCTCCGCTTGGGATTGATCAATTGCATCAAGCACAAAGGCTTCTAAGCCCTTTCTTGGAGGATCAACAACAATTACCTCAGATGTTTTAAGTAGCCCTAAACTTTTCTCCATCGATGTTGGATGGAAAAACATTTTGTTTTTTATTTCCTGAGAAAGGAAAGAGCAGGTTCGATCAAAGCACTGTTTAGCAAAGGGATTAATTTCAATACATTGAACCTCTTTGCTAAACGAAGCAAGATTTAGCCCAATAACCCCCATTCCAGAATAACACTCACAAACCCTTTTTGATGGAAGAGCTTCTTGGCAAATGATGGATAAAGCATGCTCAAATAAGCTTAAATGAGATTGAACAAAGCAAGCGGGATGAATAGAGCAAATAATCTTTCCCAATTTTTTCCGAAGATACATTTCACCCGCACACAATAACCAATTGTCACCAAAAATGCGGTTGGTTTTTTCTGTATTAAAGTTCAACCAGGTCGAATGAAATCCTCCTAAAGAATAAAGATGACGGATCCACGCATGAAGTTTATTTGTAGACTCAGAAATATTTACAACAATAGACAACTGAACCATCTGACTCTTTTCTTCCACCAAAAATTGTAGATAGCGCACTACGCCCTTACATTCATCATACGGTGTAATTTGGAAATCAATCATGGTTTGTCTTACCTGTTGATAACTCTTGAGAATGGCTCTGTGGTGCAAGGGACAATTAGGAATGGAAACCACATTGTGAGTTCCTCTTTGAAATAAACCAATAAGAGGAAAGTTGGCATCTCCTCTTACCGCAAGCTTAGCTCGAAAGCGCCAGCCTTGTGGTTCTTGATAGATGAGCGGAATTTCTAAGTAAGGGACCAGCTCAGCAAAAAATTCTTGTAAGGAAGAAAAAACAGGGGGAACAAGTTCTTGCCCTTGAAAGTCACAACCCGAACAAATAGGAAAATAATCGCAATGAAGCGGTGTTGAAAATGTGTTCATAACCATGTCCATAACCTTGTTAACAAGGTGTTGATTGTTCAAAAACGCTACTTTATCATCAACCCATCTTCAATTCATGAACAATTTATTTCCTCTATAAAAAAAAGCCTACTTATGAACACTTTCACACACCCATAAGAAGAAGACATATATATATAAGAGTAGTTAATAGAATTTAAGGCATTAGGTTCAAAGAAAAATACCTAGCTAATTAACGTAACTAAATACTATAAGTATTTTTTTTAACCCTTTGGAGCCATGTTAACTTTAAGCCAATTTGAAATCATTCGTCCTGCTTACGAAAGCTCCCAAGAAGAAACATTGAGTTGGCTCATTCAAGCGCATACGCAATCAGAAGCTTACACACAAGGAAAAAAGGCAGAACAAATTCAACCTTTTACACTTAATCTCAAACAAAAACTGGATCACGTTGCCTGTAAACCGAATCGAATTGCAAAAAGAGGGCATATTTTAAGCGATTTTTTACATACAGAGTGGGAAAAAATGAAGGTTTATCGTTTGGAAGAATCTTCCTTTGGAGTGGATTTAACAACCCGTTCTAAAATTTTTTCCGATCAGGTGGAAGCTGCATTTGAACAGTTTTATCCCAAATCTGCCATTTCTCCAAATCACTTAATCCATGTAACTTGCACTGGGTACGTTTCTCCTAGCGGTGGACAAAAAATGGTTTCCCAAAGAGATTGGGGAGAGAAAACCATTGTTTCGCATGTTTATCACATGGGGTGTTCTGCTTCTATCCCAGCCTTAAGATTAGCTCAAGGAGCTTTGCAAGCAGAAAGTTGTATCGATATCGTTCATACAGAGATTTGTTCTTTGCACACAAATCCTTCTTTGCATGAATTAAATCAATTGGTTTCTCAATCGTTGTTTGCAGATGGATTTATAAAATATCGAGTTCAAGCCAGTTGTTCCTCTGAGCATTTTCAACTCTATATTCTTCATGAAGAACTGGTTTCTAATTCCTTTAATGCTATGCACTGGAAAATGGAAAACTGGGGATTTGCTCTTTCTCTATCTCAAGAAATACCCGCTTTAATTGCTCAGTCTATTTATCCTTACTTGGTTCGTATGAGTCAAAAATCGGGATTTACTATCGAATATATCTTAGAAAATGCGCTTTTTGCTATTCACCCAGGAGGGCCTAAAATCGTTCAATCTATTCAAGCTGTGTTAGGTTTAAGTTTTGCTCAAGTATCTCATAGTAAATTCATCTTGCAACAGTTTGGCAATATGTCTTCTGCTACTTTGCCACATGTGTGGAAAGAAATTTTAAAAGATCCAAAAGTTATATCAGGATCTCTTATTGTAAGTTTGGCTTTTGGCCCAGGTCTTACGATTTGTGGATCTATAATGGAAAAGAGGTCACCATGTGGGTAGTACCTGTTATCCCGTTTGTTTTACAAGCCATCGCTATGGTTTTTGATGAGGGGTATTTTCATATAAAAAGAACGTTGCCTCTTTGGGAGAGAATTGGGCACCCCATTGACACCTTGAGTGTTTTGATTTGTTTTTTCTTTGCTCTTTTTGTCCCTTTTTCTTTTTCGACCTTAAAAATTTATTTGCTTTTTGCTGCTATCTCTTGTGTTTTGGTAACTAAAGATGAATTTGTACATAAGCACCATTGCTGCGCAAGGGAAAATTGGTTACACGCTCTGTTATTTACTCTCCAACCGATAACCTTAGGACTGGCTGGGTTTATTTGGCCTATTAGTCAGGAAAAGCCTGTTGCCAGCTGGATGCAACATTGGTTGAGCAAACCACAAATCTTGCATAATTTTTTACTATTTCAGGTAGTTGTGCTTATTCTTTTCCTTGTCTATCAATTAATATTTTGGAACTTAGTTTGGAAAGAAAAATGCGTAGAAAAAGAATAATTAATAACTCCTTTTATAAGGATCATCCCGTTGCTTTGTTAAGGGCGGAAAACGTACTTCGAAAGAATTGGATAGCTTCTCAAATAGCTTCTCACCAAAGTATTTTAGACATTGGTTGCGGTACAGGTTTTCTTGCAAATTTTTTGGCTGAAAAAGGACATACAGTAACAGGAATAGATCTTTCAGAAACAAGTTTAGAAGTGGCGCGTTTACACGATCAAACCAATTCAGTAGAATATATTAAAGCCAGCGCCTATCATCTTCCTTTTGAAAAAACAAAATTTGATGTTGTATGCGCAACAGATATTTTAGAGCATCTAGAATATCCAGAGCGGTTGATTCAAGAGGCTTCTAGAGTGCTTCGTCCCAAGGGACGCTTCTTTTTTCATACCTTTAATCGCACCCTAGCTAGTTACATTATTGTGATTAAAGGAGTAGATTGGTTTGTTCGAAATGCTCCCCAAAATATGCATATCTACTCTTTGTTTATTAAGCCAAAGGAATTGCAGAAAATGTGTTATTCAAATGGTTTTAATGTAGAAAACTTAAAAGGATTTCGCCCTAAAATTTTGACCAAAAGTTTTTTTCGCCTTTTATTGACTAAAAAAATTTCTAGCGATTTCTCTTTCTGTTTTTCTTCTTCTCTCAAAACAGGTTACTGTGGGGTTGCGCAAAAAGTTCACTCTCGTGCTTGTTATGAAAAAATTTAATAATTAAGACAGAAAAAATCTCTCTGCACATTAACTCGGTTATCCTTTAAAATGAAAGATTCACAACTTTAAAGGATAGTATGGAAAGTCTTTCTCTATTTTGTCTAGATGCCTATGAACATAGAAGTTTGTTTGACGGCCTGGAATATCCCTGGGAAGCACTAGAGCGGCTCTCGACCTATCTTTTAGAGCAAAAGTTAGGAAAAATTGAAATACACATCTCTTCTGGTGTGTTGCTTACAGATCCTGATAAAATTTCTATTGGCTCTGGAACAATCGTTGAACCAGGTGCTTACATTCAAGGTCCTTGTGTCATTGGCCGGGATTGTCAGATCCGCCAAGGGGCTTATATTCGAGGAAATGTGTTAATTACAGATCAATGTGTAATTGGTCATGGCTCTGAAATAAAGCATTCTGTTTTTTTTAATAAAGCAGCAGCCCCTCATTTTAATTATGTAGGAGACTCTATTTTAGGTAACGGCGTCAATCTTGGCGCAGGGGTGAAATGCGCAAATTATCGATTAGATCATCAATGCATTTCTGTTTATTGGGGTCAGCAAAAAATAAAAACTAGACTAAAAAAACTGGGTGCATGCATAGGAGATAATTCTCAAATTGGATGCAATACCGTAATCAATCCCGGCACCTGTATCGGCAAAGATGTGATCTGCCACCCAAATATGACCTTGCAGAGGTATGTTCCACAAAGAAGCCTTGTAAAATTCTCCTCACATGTGATAGTAGAATCTCTATGACAACCTTAAAGAACCAACTTTCTTTTTCTTCGTATTTAGAAAAAGTGGATCAAAAAATTACCCAAAGCCTTCTTGGTTTTGGAGAAAAAACCAAATTGCGCGATGCTTGCGAATACGCTTTGATGAGCGGTGGCAAGCGTTTTCGCCCTTTAATCGTTATATTGGTTGCAGAAGCGCTAAACAACCAGCTAGACGTTTCAGATGCAGCCCTAGCCGTAGAATTTTTTCATACAGCTTCTTTAATTGTCGATGATCTTCCTTGCATGGATGATGATGATCAAAGACGCGATAAACCCTCTACTCATAAAATCTATGGAGAATCAACGGCTCTTTTAGCTAGTTATTCTTTAATGACAGCTGGATTTGGCAAGATTCATCAAAACGCGGAAATTCTAAAAAAATCCCCCTCTCCTTTTTCTGCCTCGAGCGATGTCATTTGTGCGTTAGCCCTTTCCATAGCAACCCAATGCTCTGGGATTTTAGGTGCTACAGGAGGACAGTTTTTTGATCTTTTTCCCCCAGACCATTCTTTAGAAACCGCACAAAGAATTATCTCTCAAAAAACAGGAACCCTTTTTGAAATCGCTTTTGCTTTCGGTTGGCTTTTTGGAGGGGGGAATAGAAAACAACTTGAGTTAGTTAAAAAATTAGCACATCACTTTGGTTTTGCTTTTCAAATTGCAGACGATCTTCATGATATCAAACAAGATGAGCAAGAAAACCTTAAACTCAGCATAGCCCATATGCTAGGTCCTGAAAAAGCACTAGAATATTTCCAAAATGAGTTATCTAGCTGCTGTGAACACTTAAAGAAGCTGGGTCTTTTTACCCCTTATTTTAAAAAAATTATCGATATGCTTTCTCATTACGCAAGATTTGAGAAATAATTTTCCCAATATACAAGACTCTTATTTGCACAGAGGAAGAAATCGTTTGGGAGAACCGAGGAAAAGGGTATATACTAGTGCCGATTCAAACGGCTAGCTTAATGGGATTTAAGTCAACGACTTGAAACTTGTCGTTTATCCTACATTTCAAAATATCTGTTATTTTCGGTATCTCTTCTAAGAAGAATCCTCTAATTGCCTGAAAAAAAGTCACCGACGTTTCGTAATATCGATTGTATACCTTCTTTTCCTTTAAGATCTTCCACAAGCGTTCAATAGGATTCAAATTCGGCGAATAAGGAGGGAGATAGTGCACTTTAATCCTAGAAGACATCAGAAACTCTTCTAGTTTCTTATTTTTGTTTGATCTTGCATTATCCAAAATTACATGAATAATTCGAGCCTCTGTCTGTTTTTCTAGCTTCTTGAAAAAATCGAGCATTGCATCGGCATCAACTGTCTTATATTCCTCTGTAAAAATCTTCATTCCTGTCAGGCAAAGAGCTCCAGCAAAATGCAATCGCAATTGTTTCCCGGATGTCTGCAAAGTCTTTTGAACGCCTTTTTTGATCCATCCACATACGGCTTGGGACTGATGTTCAGGATGCACAGCATCTATGAAATAGATCTCTTCATCAGGGTTTAAGGTCTCCTTTAAAGCCCTATATTGTTCTATGAAAATTCGTTGTTTTTCAGGATCTAATTTCCCAGGAATCTTTTTAGGACGTTTATAAACAAATCCGTGCTGTATGAGCCAATCTGTCATGCCACTTCGGGAATATTTTATCCCATATTGCTCATGCACATAAGCTATGATCCCTTTGACTTTAAGATAGGTCTTTTCCTGTAGGTGTTTTAGTAGAGACTCTTTTTGGTCTTGTGAAAGTTTTGATTTGCTACCGCCTCGAGGGCTACTTCCAGTTTTATTTTCGGAATCATATTCTCTGAGGTATTTCTGAACAGTGATAGGGCTTATCCGGAGTGTTTTAGCAAGATTTTTTGTTGAGATACCCTCATCATAGCCCAAAATTACACAAAGCCTATTCCGTTCAGAATAGTCTTTTGGATGCTTTAACTTGTGTTCTAAGTCAGCTCTCTGGCTAGGGATCAGTTTTTTCATACTCAATAGCTTAACACAAAACAAAATATTTTTCTATACGATTGAATCGGAACCACTATATACAGCAATGGTGTCCAGCTACTTGGATTATTGATCCTCTAGATAGCACTGTAAATTTTACAAATGAACTCCCACTTTTTTCGATTAGTATTGCTGTAACTGTTGATAAAGAAATAGTCTGTGGTATTGTATATCAACTATGACAAAAGAATTATTTTTTGCTCAAAAACAACAAGGAGCTTTTCTTAACGGTCAATCTCTAAATATTTCTTCGGTATCGCAAATAAATCAAGCCCTTCTAGCAATGGGATTTCCTTATGATGTACATAAGGATCCTCTGCATTGTATAGAGCATTTTTCTAAAATCTTAAGAACAGGAACCCCTTAAACATCTACATCCAATTATGATTGACCATTTAAACAAAGGTATACATGAAACTCATTGATGGCATATCCATTGCAAAAACGATTCAAGAGAGAATCAAATCCTCTATCGCCAAACTACAAAAGCGCCCTCCTGGATTAGCTTTTATACGCGTAGGAGATAATCCTGCTTCTCATAGCTATATCCGTATGAAAAAAAAGCGCTGTCAAGAAGTAGGAATTGTCTCTTTTGATGTTGAATTCCCCTCTCATGTTTCTGAAGCCCAAGTCGTTTTAGAAATTAAACGTTTAAACCTAGATTCTGCGGTAAATGGCATTTTGGTACAACTACCTTTACCAGAGCACATAAATCCTTTTCTAATTATGCAAATGATTGATCCTGAAAAAGATGTAGATGGGTTTAATCCCTTTAACATGGGTAAGCTATTACTTGGAGAAAGGGATGGGTTTATTCCTTGCACACCTCAAGGCATTCATGTATTATTAACGCAATCTCAGATTCCTTTATTAGGTAAGCACGTTGTTATCGTAGGAAGAAGCAATATCGTTGGAAAGCCTTTAGCAGCGCTTTTAATGCAAAAAGCCCCTCACTGCAATGCAACAGTTACTTTAGTACATAGTTTTTCTGAGAAATTAGAAGAGATTTGCAAACAAGCGGATGTTTTAATCGCAGCTATTGGCAAACCAGCTTTCATTAAAAAAAATATGGTTAAACCTCACGCGGCTGTAATTGATGTAGGGATTAACCACATTATAAATGATCAAGGAGAAAAGCGGATTGTAGGAGATGTTGCTTTTGATGAAGTAGCTCCTAATTGTTCTTATATTACTCCTGTTCCAGGAGGTGTAGGACCTATGACAATTTCTATGCTCCTTGCTAATACTCTCTTAAGCTACCAAAAAAAGATAAAATGATTATTTCTTTAATTGGTATATGTCTTGGATACACTTTTATCACATGAAATATACAGTTTTTTTTGATTTAGGTAATGTGCTTTTATTCTTCGATCATCATAAAATGAAGCAACAAGTTGCTACTTGTTGTAATTTGAGCTTAGAAGAAATCTCTTTTTTGTTTCAAAAGTACCTTGATGATTATGAAAGAGGTTTTATAACCACACAAACCCTTTATTCCGATTTACTAGAATTAGGAGGAAAACCTATCTCTTTTACCGATTTTACTCATGCATTAAGCAATATTTTCCAGCCTAACCTTCCCGTAATTGCTTTTTTAGAAAAAATGAAAGCTCGAGGAGTAAAACTTTTTCTTCTATCTAACACGTGCGATGCTCACTTTAGCTTTGCTCAAAAGCATTTTGCTTTCCTACAACTATTTGATGGATTTGTTCTATCTTATGAAGTTGGGGCTCGCAAACCGGAGAAAGAAATCTACCAAAAAGCTCTGGAAATAGGAAACTGTTCTTATAAAGAGTGTTTTTATATCGATGATGTCCCGGATTTTGTACAAGCAGCACGTTCTTTAAACATTGATTCAGAGATCTATTTAAAACCAGAAATACTCCACCATCATTTAATACAAAGAGGAATCCTGTAATGGTAAAAAGAAAAAAGGGTCTTTCCTCTCAAAAATGTGCAAATCTCATTCTAGAATGTATTCAGAAACATTCTTATCAACCCCTAACCGCAGAAGAATTATTTATAAAAATCCACCTATCTCCTTCTTCATCCATTACATTTCAGTTAGCCATTGATGATTTAATAAAAGGTAATCAGATCTGTTTAAGAAGAAAGAAGTTGTATCCCAAAAAACAAGGTCAGGAACAAACCTTAAATGGGACTCTTAGACTACATCCTAAAGGATTTGGATTTGTGATTCCCGATGAGCGCGTAAAATGGCCTCAAGATATTTTCATTCCTAAAAATTATACAGAATCCGCTATCGATGGGGATCTTGTGAAGGTAGCAGTCAACACAAATTCCTCTTCAGAAAAAGGGCCCGAAGGTAAAATCCTTTCTATTTTAAAAAGAGCTCATAGTCAATTGGCAGGAACTATTTGCGCTGTCCATTCTGCTACAGAACTCGCGGCTCATGTACCTCTATTAGGAAAGAATAAACCTATTGTCATCCGCTCTTCACCTGCTATTTCTTGTAAAATAGGAGACAGGGTTATCCTACGGGTTGACGAATGGGGATCTAAAGAAAAACCCACTGTTTGTACATTATCTCAAATTATTGGCAATATCATAGATCCTTCTTGCGATGTTAAAGCAACAACTCTTGAATTTAACCTACGCTCTGATTTCCCTGAAAATGTCATTACAGAAGCAAAAGGTTTTGGAAACAGAGTACGAGCTTCTGATCTTAAAAATAGGATGGACTTAACAGGGATTACTTGCTTTACCATAGATCCCGATACTGCAAAAGACTTTGATGATGCCCTTTCTTTAACCAAAGGCGAGAAAGGACATTTTCATTTGGGTGTCCATATTGCAGATGTAGCTCATTATGTGAAGCCAAATTCTCTTTTAGACCAAGAAGCCCTCTTAAGGGCTAATTCTACCTACTTCCCAGGGACTTGTGTTCCTATGCTGCCAGAAGAGTTATCCAATCAACTCTGTAGTTTAAAAGCTAATGTAAATCGTTTGACTGTATCCGTATTAATAAAGTTGGATCAAGAGGGAAAAGTTTTACTCTTTGAAATCGTACGCTCTTATATCAAAAGCACAAAACGCTTTAGTTATTTCGAGGCTAAAGAAGTTTTAGACGGTAAGAAAAAAAATATCCACGCTCCTACTCTACAGCTAATGGTAGACTTATGCCTATTGCTAAAAAAACAACGCCGAGAGCGCGGAAGTATTGATTTTTCTCTGCCAGAAGTTTCTTTGGTTATTGATAAAAATGGTTTACCCTTGGGAGTAAAGAAAATTGAATATGATATTACTCACCAATTAGTTGAAGAATTTATGCTTAAAGCTAATGAGCTTGTAGCCTTAGAACTAACCAAGAGAGGTAAACAACTCATTTACCGTGTGCATGAAGAACCTAACCCAGAAAACATAAGGGAATTTTTTGAATTAGCGCGTACATTTGGATTAAATGTAGCTAGTAATAGCACTTTCAAAGATATACCAGAATTATTTCAGCAAGCTCAAGAAAGCCCCTTTTTATCTCAACTTTCTATAGCATTTATTCGCAGCATGAAATTAGCGCAGTATTCCACAGAGAATATGGGCCATTTTGGCCTTTGTTTAGAACACTATTGTCATTTTACAAGCCCTATTCGACGCTACAGCGATTTAATCATTCAAAGACTGCTCTTTAATGAAGAACCAAAAGAGCTTGATCTAAAAGAAATAGCCACGCATTGCTCAGAACAAGAAAGGATTAGCTTCCGAGCAGAAAATAGCGTTGTTACCTTAAAAAAACTTCGTTTATTGGAAAAGGAATTTCTACGAGATCCTCTTCGATACCATGCAGCAATAGTAACCAAAATTAAACCTTTTGGCCTATATTTTGAACTTATAGAATTAATGCTAGAAGGATTTTTACACATCTCTGAGCTTGAAGACGACTATTTTATTTTTGATGAGAAATCCTCTCTCTTAAAAGGACGTTTTACAGGACATATACATAGGCTAGGAGAAGAAATATCCGTACAAATAGCACGCATTGATCTCATTTTTCTAGAAAGCCGCTGGACGCTTAAACAAAAGCAAAACTCCAAAAAATGTAAGAGAAATCGATGAGCTTTGTACTTCCTATTTCTTTTTACCAACGCGAAGATGTAGTACAAATAGCACGCGATCTATTAGGAAAGCTTTTATTAACCCAAATGAACGATCAGATTACCGGCGGTATAATTATAGAAACAGAGGCGTATAAGGGCGCAGAAGACAGGGCCTGTCACGCCTATAATTATCGCAAAACCAAGCGCAATCTTGCAATGTACCAAAACGGAGGAATTACCTATATTTATCTGTGTTACGGAATCCATTACCTTTTAAATGTGGTTACCCATACCGAAGGTGTTCCTCATGCTGTATTAATCCGGGCAATTTTTCCAACTGTTGGAATTGAAACCATGCTAAAAAGACGCAAAAAAACCTCTTTACATCCTAAATTAACCAATGGTCCAGGTAGTGTATGCCAGGCTTTGGGAATTGATCTTACTCACAACGCAATACCTCTTAACTCTCCTTGTATCTGGATTGCAAATAGTAATGTATCCATAGATCAAACGCAAATTTACCAAGGTCCTCGTATTGGAATTGATTACGCTGGTCAAGATGCGCTTTTACCTTGGCGTTTTAAACTTGAAAAACTATATTGTTAGAATTATAAAAAACGAAGAGAAGCGATGAAAAAATATTTTCTTACAGGTCTTGTTATCTTACTCCCTCTTGCTGTAACTATTGCTGTTTTACTATTTTTAATTAATTTCCTGACACAGCCCTTTATCGGAGTGGTTTCTGCTGTTTTATCGAAAATGAACTTGTTAAATCGAAATTTTCTTTTTTTGTCTCCAGAACATCTCGTCCGCTATACCAGTCAAGTAGTTATTCTTATCTTATTATTCATTATCACTGTTTTACTAGGAGCCATTACTCGTTGGTTTGTCATTAATTCCCTATTTAGACTAGGTGATAAAATCATCCATCGAATTCCTATTGTAAACACCGTATATAAAACCACCCAGGATATCATTAAAACACTTTTTTCCAAGGAAAAAAACTCTTTTAAGCAAGTTGTAATGGTCCCCTTTCCAAGAGAAGGGGTCTATGTAATTGGACTCGTTTCTCGAGATGCTCCTGAAATGTGCTCTCATTCTGTAAATAATGATCTAGTTTCTGTCTTGATTCCAACTACGCCTAATCCAACAACAGGGTTTCTTTTAATGTATCCTCGAGAACAACTTCTCTGTGTTGATATGCGTCCAGAAGACGCTATTAAATATATTGTTTCCTGCGGGGTGATTGTTCCTCCTGTGAAACCGAGTACTCCTCTATGAAAAAATATTTTTTTACAGGATTCATTACTCTTTTACCTCTTATATTAACCTGTGTCATTGTGATTTGGTTGGTAGAACTAGTTACCACCCCTCTGATTGGTGTTATTCAAGATATTTTAATGCATCATCCACAAACGCCCTTTTTCTCTTTAGCTAATCACGATGTGCTCATTAAAGTGTTAAGCCACATGTTTGCCTTAGCTTTCTGGATTGTTGTGATTTTTATTCTCGGATTTTGCAGTAGAGAATTTTTCCTGCGCTCTTTTTTACATCTTACCGATCGTCTTTTCTCTCGCCTGCCTTTTATAAAAAAGATTTATAAAATCAGTCACGATTTAACAAAAGTCGTGTTTTCTGGAAAAGAAAAGACATTCAAGCAAACAGTACTCGTGCCTTTTCCACATAAAGATACATTTGCTCTTGGCTTTGTAACTAGTGAAACACTACCAGAAATCTTTACTAAACAAGTCTCTGCTATAGAAATTGCCGTATTTGTTCCTACAGCTCCTCATCCCATGTCTGGTTTTATCCTTTTAACGCCTAAAGTATTAAGCTATCCAGTCGAAATTTCAGTAGAAGATGCTTTTAAATTTTTAATTTCCTGTGGAGTTATTCATCCTATACAAGCCCCTGCAAATGAAACATGATAAAAATTTGATTTTTTCTTTCTATAAACTGAAGACTTGCTATTTTAGTCCAAAATTCATACAATTTCTCATTATAGAAAAGATACTTAGGAGCTTATGTTATGGTCCGTTTAAGCAAACAAGAAAGAATTCGCAATATATCCCCCCGTCGTCCTCGCTGTCCTTCGACTAAAACAGGCCCTAAAAAGGATAATCTCCCTCAAGGGTTTAAAGTGCATGCAAATGCAATCGATACAGAGTTAGCCCAAAGAGCTTTTATTCCTAAAATTAAATAATTTAAAAAGGTAAAAAGGAGTTATGTCTAGACACCCAAGCTATGGAAAATCGAGTAAATCCGCTAAAAAGCGCAATGTCCTTAAAAGATTTGAAAGGGTTGACGTTTTGCGTCGTCTTGGCAAATGGAAAGATGGAGAAAATGTAAAAGTAACCAACTTACCCAAAACACCCAATTCTTTCTAGTTTTGCAAATAAAAATTTTAAATTCACAAAAAGACCTCCATTTTTCTAAGGTTAAAATAAAAAAGGTGGTCTTTTTTTTATTTGAATTGCTACAAATCAAAACGGATGAAATAAGCATTCAGTTTGTCTCTGAAAAAAGAATTTCTCAACTACATGCCCTTTTTTTTCAAAATCCCGCTCCCACAGATTGCATTACTTTCCCCATAGATTCTATTCCCTACAAGCGGAATGGGTACCACCTTTTAGGTGAAATATTTATTTGCCCCAAAATGGCTAAGCAGTATGCTAAAAAATATCAAATAAATCCTTTTGAAGAGTTATGTCGTTATGTAGTTCACGGCATTTTGCATTTAATCGGTTTTGAAGATGAAAAACCTGATTTAAGAGCGCAAATGAAAAGAAAAGAAAATGCTTGTCTAAAATGCCTAAAACAAAAAGGACTACTTGCACTAGATTAAAGGAATGCTATTTTGACTACTTTTTATGGTATAATCACTTTTTTATTCTTAATTGGGTCCAGTGCTTTAACCGCTGTTTCTGTTGCTCTGCAACAAATGGGAAAACTACAAGTAGAAGATTATTTAAAACAAAAGCATCTCCCTTTATTTTTCCGTTATTTTCTTCAGATTTTTTTTGGTAAACAAAAGTGGGAAGGTATTCTTTTTTCTTTGAGTTTTACAAAGCACATTCTACGTATTGGCTTTGTTTTAACGGCTTTTTTTCTTTTGATAAAGCAAAAAATGTTCCAAAGCAATTTATCTGAAGAGCTACTTTATGATCAAAAAGCGATGATTTTTATCATTTGCGCAATCATTCTTACTTCATTGACAACAGATTGTCTCTTTAGTCTATTTGGTCGATTTAAACCAAAAAAGACACTATCCATTTTAGCAGCGCCCTGCTCTCTGATTTTATCTATGTGTATTCCTTTAACAGCTCCCTTTTTTAGATTGATACAATTACTTTCTGTTAAGCTCTCTCAAGATAAAAAAAGCCCTTTTGGTTTTCGACTGAAAGACAAGATCCACGAGCTATTACAAGAAACGGAGTTAGGGGTTTATTTAGATGCAAATGAGCAAAAACTGATTGGCTCTATTGTGTCTTTTAAAGAAAGAATTGTCAGAGAAGTTATGGTTCCTAGAGTCAACCTAGTCAGCTTGCCTTCAACAACCTTTTTAACAGAAGCGGCTAAAGTTTTTCTTATAGAAAACTTTAGCCGTATCCCTGTTTATAAAGACACTGTTGACAATATTGTTGGAGTTCTACTCTATAAAGACATTCTAAAAGTGCATATCGAACATCAAAATGATGCTAAGCTGCTTTCTTCTTCTATAGAAAAAATCATCAAACCTGTTCTCTATACACCAGAAACCAAAAAAATTGCTTATTTATTGCAAGAATTTCGTAATAAACAAATCCACCTTGCCATTGTAGTGGATGAATGGGGAGGAACAGAAGGCATTGTAACGATCGAAGATATTTTAGAAGAGTTAGTAGGAGAAATCGCTGATGAATACGACGTAGGCACAGAAAGCCTATACACAACACTACCCAACGCAGAAGGGTGGATTATCAGCGCTAAGATGTCTATTCTCGATATTGAAGCAGAATTAGGTATACGCATCCCCCAAAGTCCCGAGTACGATACCATTGGAGGATTTGTAGTGCACCGAGCAGGAGCCATCCCTTCTAAAGGCTGGCGCCTACATCAAGATAACTTTGATATAGAAATTTTAAGCTCTACCGAACGCTCTATTGAAAAAATCAAAATCACTCACTGTCCTTGATTGCTTAAAAATGCACTACATGCAAAATAAACCATTATCTTAGAGCCTGTTTAAAATCTTCTCATTAAGGTATAATGATAGTTTTCATAAAACCTTTGGAGGTAGTTATGACCCGCTCTTATCCAAGCGATATTTCTCGTAAACAATTTAGCAAAATCCATCTAATACTTGAGTCT
>NZ_JAAVTY010000030.1:0-12943 GCF_018642185.1 Candidatus Rhabdochlamydia sp. W815
TTAAACTTAAGCACCATAAATTTTATGTGTGTATCCATAAGGTACATGGAGGGAAGTATTTGCTGTAATAGCTCAGGAGAACATCCGTGCTGAGCATTATTTATCGTTTCTAGTATAATGTGTTCGGATATTTCTTCATGAAGAAGGTCATTTAAAGAGGCCTTTTCAAACTCTTGCATAATTAACCTTTGTTTTTAAGTATTACTATTACTTATTAAGTGAGGTATTTTTATATTATTTATTTTAATATAATTGTATTTAAATAACACATTAATTTATATTAACCTTTTTATAGAGCAAAAGAAAGATATGCAGAGTTTGAAAACTGCAAATTGTATAATTACCTGAAATAGGCTACATGTTTAGTCCCAAAGTATAATGGTGTATACTATAAACATTTAGCGTCAAAGGAAACATTATGGGACAAATATTACATGCTCACCTTATGTACTCTCTATAGAGGACCGCGCTGCTTATCAAGCCACTTTTTCCCTCTGTATGTGCGTAAGGTGAGTTACTTGGAAATCATGTGTAATAGACAAGACTTAAACGGTAAGCCATAGGAGAAAACCTAAGAAATAGGTAAAGACGACAAATGAGTTGGCTCTTAGAAGCCGTGATATACATTAGATTTCTTGCATAACCCCTTATTTTAAAGCTTTCATTTATAGGTCTTTTCCTGTAGGTGTTTTAGTAGAGACTCTGTTTGGTCTTGTGAAAGCTTTGATTTGCTACCGCCTCGAGGGCTACTTCCAGTTTTATTTTCGGAATCATATTCTCTGAGGTATTCCTGAACATTGATAGGGCTTATCCGGAGTGTTTTAGCAAGATTTTTTGTTGAGATTCCCTCATCATAGCCCAAAATTACACAAAGCCTATTCCGTTCAGAATAGTCTTTTGGATGCTTTAACTTGTGTTCTAAGAGCCTGTTTAAAATCTTTTCAAAAGTAGAGCAATAAAAGCGAGAACCACCATACTCAGGCTTGTATGTAGTTTTCTTTCGCAATTCTGCTAAAACACTTTTTACAACGAACAAATGGTTTTTATGTAGTGAAAATGCTTCTATATGCCTTACTGAAAAGATTTTAAACAGGCTCTTAAAATACATCCAGAGCTGCAAATGATCTTAAAACCTCCAATCCAGAGCTAGATTTATCTCATTCACCTTAGAACCATTCCCAAACCTGCCATCATAACCTAAAAATACACTAAAACCACCTTGAGAAGAGAGGAGGAGTTGTCCACCTACAAGAGCTTGATCTATTACTTGGTTAAAGCTAGTCACGGAAAAATTAGGAGAGCAGAAGGTTTCTTTTCGAAAACTAGCGGTGTAATGTCTTCCTGTTAAAGGAGTTGTTCTCAGCCAACCTACGTTGACGCTAGAAGCTAAACACATATTGCAGCAAACCCATTCTTTGGTAAATTTTAGGTTGACTAACGAGCGTAGAAAGGAGGTATGTTTTCTTTTTACAGCTAAATCAATCGAACCAGCTCCGCTTTCTTGAAATCTTTCTTGAAAGATATTCAACTGATCTAATAGAAACTCTGGTTGCACAAAGAAGTGATAAAAGGGTTCTAGTTTAAAACCTGCTAAGATAACTTCGGAAAGATCCCAAGTATTGGGATGGCTACTCGCTACGCGAGATATCCCTGGAAATACAATTTTTCGATCTACATCATAAAAATTACCTGCTCCTAGTACAAGAAGGCCAAAATAAAAACTTCCACAATCATATCCTATGTAAGGACCTAAATACCCAGAATCAGCTCTAGCTTTTCCGGCTTGATGTTTCCAGTGTAAATGAGAGTAGGAATAACCAAGACCAAAACCTAATGTCCAATCATTACTCAATAGATGATCTATCCCAGCTGCTATTCCATAAGTGTGATTGGTAAATCCTATGGCTTCCTGACCTAGTTGAAGGCGATTTTTTTGCGAATAGACAAGCCCTAGCGGGTTGATCCAAATATTAGTAGATTCACAGGTTGCATAACAACAGGATCTTTGGTTTGCTCCTGTTACAAAGAAGGTGTTTGCTAGACTAAAATTATTTTCCAACTCGTTTAAGGCAAAGGCTCCAAATTGAGAGGGGGTTAGTCTATTCAAGGCTTGTGCATACTGATCTGCGGGAAGAATAAGCAGGGCTTTTGCAACTGCATCAAGGTCAAGATTAGCAAAATCAAAAGAAGAACAGAATAGGTAATCTACTACAGCTCCTGCATTACCATCTGGTCTAGCAGGAATAATTAAAGAGGAGGCAAGAATTAAGAGTTGGGCTTGTGTAGGAAAATAGTTGATGGCGTAATCAAGACGCCGAGTACTAAAAGTACTGCTAAATTGTCCTGTAACTGATCCTGCGCTAAGAAAGGTATAGGTTGTTCCCTCTAGATAAACCCCAGCTTCAGGAATGACCCGCAATGCTCCGTCTAGGGTTGCGGTCTCTGTAATTTGAAGCAAATCAGTTGCTCCATCGGGAGCTATCTCTATACTCAATCGCCCCCCAGTAGATTGTTTAAAATCCCCAGTGATTTCGATTGTTCCAATGGACTCTCCTGGCGAAACATCCCCCATATTTATTAAATGGCCAACTGTTCCATTGCCCATTAAAGAGGCATTAGGCAACACGTTAACAGTGCTTCTTAATTTCCCATGAATATGAAGAATGCCTTCAGCGACTAGCGTATGTCCTGTGTGAATACTCGATCCTGTTAATTTCAAAGTACCAATGCCTTGCTTGATAAACACGCCATCATCCTCTCCATGAATAACTCCATGATAAATGGTGTGATTAGCTATTCCTTTACTCAGCATTTTAGATCCTAAGTCAACAGAGCTAGCTCCAGTAATCAGTATTTTAGATCCTAAGTTAACAGAGCCGGCTCCAGTTAAATCTCCTATGGTGTGAAACTCTGCTGTAATATCACTAATATCAAAAACTCCTTCATTGATAGTAACATTTCCTGCAGAATGTAAAGCCCCAAGAGCTGAAAGAGCAAGAGTTCCTCCATTAATGATTGTTCCTCCAGAATAGGTATTAACTCCAGTTAGAGTAAGTGTTCCAGTATTTTGTTTAATAAGAGATCCGCTCCCCTGAATGACTCCTGAGTAAGTGCTATCATTTACTGTGCCTTCAATGAGATTTTTCGTTCCTAACTCAACAATACCTCCCGTTCCACTTAAGCTACCTATTGTTTGAGATGCAGCAGTAATATCACTAATATGAAAAACCCCTGCATTGACGATAACATCTCCTGCGGGGTTTAAAGTACCAGAACCTACAAGAGCTAGCGTTCCCTCATTAATGATTGTTCCTCCAGAATAAGTATTGATTCCTGTTAGAGTGAGTATGCCACTGCCTTGTTTAGTAAATCTACCATTAGCTCCTCCCTGAATGACCCCGGAATAGGTGGTATGATTAGCAGTGCCCTCAATGAGATTTTTGTTTCCTAAATTAACAAAGCCGACTCCAGTTAAGTCTCCTATTGGTTGAGATTCTGCTGCAATTCCACTAATATCAAAAGCTCCTTCATTGATGGTAACAGCTCCTATAGAAGAGAGTTTTCCTGATCCTGAAAGAGCTAGTGTCCCAGCATTGATCATTGTCCCTCCAGAATAGGTATTAGTTCCTGTAAAAATAACTGTTCCTGTATCTCGTTTATCAATAGATCCAGCTCCTGAGAGAACCCCATTATATGTTCCTGTATGCGCTTGATCGAATACTAGAGAAGCATTATTTAGAATATTTCCTTGCAAACTATTTGTATTTCCTTGCAGAACCCCATCATTCACTGTAGTTCCCCCGGAGTAGTCGTTATCACCTGTTAGAACAAGAGTTCCCAAACCCTGTTTTATAAGAGCACCAGAACCTCTGATTAATCCTGCATAGCTTGTATGATTAAAAGCTTCTTGAATTAGTGTTTTATCTCCTAAAATAATCTCTCCTCCACTACCGCTTAAATCACCTATGTTTTGAAATGAATCTGCAATGTTACTTATGTCAAAGCCTCCTGCATGAATAGTAACAGATCCTGTAGAAGAGAGTTTTCCTGATCCTGAAAGAGCTAGTGTCCCAGCATTGATCGTTGTCCCTCCGGAATAGGTATTAGTTCCACTCAAAGTCAATACCCCACTACCCTGTTTAATAAAGGACCCTGTCCCATTAATGATTCCTACGTAACTTGTGTTATTTTTAGTTGCGGTAATCAGCGTTTTTTCTCCTAAAAAAATAGTTCCTCCTCCAATTAGCTCGCCAATGGTTTGCGATGAAGCAGTGATATCGCTAATATCAAAGTTTCCTACATTGATTATAACAGTCCCAGTAGGCAATATAGTTCCCAATCCTGAAAGAGCTAATGTCCCCAAAGTGATCATTGTTCCTCCAGAATACGTATTAGCTCCTGTGAAAATAACCGTTCCTGTATTTTGTTTATTAAGAGCTCCATCTCCTGAAAGAACCCCATCATATGTTCCTGTATGCGCTTGATCGAACACTATAGAAGCATTATTTAGAATATTTCCTTGCAGGCTATTTGTACTTCCTTGTAGAAATCCAGCACTAACCAAAGTTCCTCCAGAATACGTGTTGGGTCCTGTTAAGATGAGTCTTCCGGAGCCTTGTTTAATAAAGGCGCCTGTTCCACTAATAATTCCTGCATAAGTTGTTTGATTAGAATCTCCAACGGTTAATGCATTAGCCCCTAATAAAACTTGACTGCCCTCAACCCCATCAATGCTTCCAATACTACGTGCTCCATTAGCTTCTGTGATGTCAAAAATGCTATCTGATCCACTGAGAATAACCAGGTTATCTATTGCTAAAGAACCATTACCAGAAAGTGCAATTCGCCCAGAAGAGATGTTTGTTGCTCCCGTATAAGTATGTATTCCACTAAATGTAAGAGTTCCTAATCCTTGTTTAGTAAAAGAGCCAGCTCCACTAATCACTCCTTCGTAAATTGTATCATCAAGCGATCCTGCTATAAGCGTTTTTGTCCCTAAGACAACTTCTCCCCCTATACCGCTTAAATTACGAATAGTTTGTGATGTGGCTGAAATAGAACTAATATCAAAGACTCCTGCATGAATATCGACAGATCCCATAGAAAGCAATCTTCCTGATAGAGCTAATCTCCCTGCTTTAATCCTTGTGCTTCCGGTGTGATTGCTACCTTTTAAGATAAGTGTTCCTGTATTTTGTTTAATTACAGTTCCTGTTCCTGCGAGCATTCCATTATATGTTCCCGTACCAACTTGATCAAATACAACCAACGCATCATTTACAATATCTCCTTGTAGACTCGTTGTATTTCCCTGTAAACTCCCTTCAATGACTGTAGTTCCTCCAGTATAGGTATTTGCGTTACTTAAGATAAGCGTTCCTACATTTTTCTTGATTACAGCTCCTGTTCCTGAAATCACCCCGGCGTATTCACCCAAACTCATTTGATCAAAAATAAGAGAAGAATCATTTACGATGTCCCCTTGTAGACTGATTGTATTTCCTTGTAAAACCCCTCCACTGACTATGGTTCCACCAGTATAGGTATTTGCATTACTTAAGATAAGCAATCCCATATTTTGTTTGGTTAGAATACCAGATCCTGAAATCACCCCGGCGTATTCACCCAAACTCATTTGATCAAAAATAAGAGAAGAATCATTTACGATGTCCCCTTGTAGACTGGTTGTATTTCCTTGTAAAACCCCTCCACTGATTATGGTTCCACCCGTATAGGTGTTTTCTCCCATTAAGATGAACATTTGAGGTCCCTGCTTAACAACAGAACCTGTTCCACTAATAACTCCTCTATATACGGTAGAGAGCATTCCTCCTATGATTAATGTTTTTTCTCCTAATACAATTTCTCCTCCAGATCCGCTTAAACTACCTATAGCTTGAGATGAAGCTGCTATAGAACTTATATCAAATATAGCTCCTGCATGAGTTATCACTTTACTAGTAGGAGCTAAACTTCCAGATCCAGAAAGGGCTAGTATTCCCGTATCAATTGTTGTTCTTCCAGTGTAAGTATTACTCTCTGTTAGTGTAAGCTTGGCTAATCCCTGCTTGACAATAGAGCCTGTTCCACTAATAACCCCTCCATATTCTGTAGGAAGTCTCTCTTCCATGATTAATGTCTTTGCTCCTAAAACAATTTCCCCTCCAGATCCACTTAAATCGCTGATCGTTTGAGAATCAGATTCAATAGCACTGATATTAAGTATCCCACCAGAACTGATTACTACTTTACCATTAGGAGCTAAACTTCCAGATCCAGAAAGAGCTAATAAACCGCCAATGATTACTGTTCCTCCAGTATAGCGATTACTTCCTTCTAAGATGAGCTCTCCCTTACCTGATCTTATCAGAGATCCTGAATCCAGGATTCCTGATAAAGTCAAAGAAGAAGAAGGAGCAACATTAACTTTAAA
Source organism: Candidatus Rhabdochlamydia sp. W815 (assembly GCF_018642185.1). Lineage (NCBI taxonomy): Bacteria > Pseudomonadati > Chlamydiota > Chlamydiia > Parachlamydiales > Candidatus Rhabdochlamydiaceae > Candidatus Rhabdochlamydia > Candidatus Rhabdochlamydia sp. W815. The sequence continues at coordinate 6,434 of NZ_JAAVTY010000030.1, forward strand.
AGGTTTACTTAATGCACTGAATATAAGGTATTGATTTTTGCTTCCATCGATGACTAAAGAGTCTCTAGTAGATGTGGTAAATTCCCCCTCTACTTCAATTGCGGGCAGATCGCTAAAAAGCTGAATCCTGCCAAGACCTGGCTCAAATGTAACCGTGCTGGGTTGTGAACTTCCTAAAGCATTTAAATCAATGATTGATTGCCTAAAACTCCCAGTCCCACTATCTGCATTATTTGTAACCCTAAAGTCAGAGCTCCATATAGCTCTAGAGCTCAAAATCAAAACATGGCAAGCTAAAAGCAATAGTGTCTTCATGTACATCTTTTTTTATCCGTTTATTTTTATAAGCAGTGGTCCTTTCAACCTCGAAGTGCACAAAAAAGAACATATAAATACTTGAAAAAACATCTATTGTGCACCCGAGCATAGCATGTTTGTAGATAATCTCCTAAACACTTCTAGTGGAGTTTTGAAGTTGAGAGCCTCCCTATTCTTTTTTTTAATTCTATAGATTCACTAAAATAAGTAAAATAAAATTTTGATAAAAAGCCTTTTTCCCAAAAAGAAAAAGTTTGTGATGCGATTTAATCGAATGCTGCTTTTTTTTCTTGGCTTAGCAGCTGAAAAAAATGCTGCGCTTCCTTGCAAGCAATAGAAGATAGGCCGATTAATCCGATTAAATTGGGAATAGTCATTAAGCCATTCATAATATCTGCTAAAGGCCAAACTATTTCTATACTCATAATGGAGCCTAAAAACACACAAAAACAAAATAGAATCCGATAGCTTTTTTGTAATAATCCTTTAAAAAGAAACTCCATACTTTTTTCTCCATAATACGACCATCCAATAATGGTAGTGTAACCAAATAAGATGACTCCCAAAATCACAATAAATTCCCCTCCGGGAATGATGCGAAAAGCCTGAATCACAAGAGCTACTCCATTGAGAGCTTCTCCATTTGCTCCTATTGTTCCTAAAACATCGGTAACCGAGATAACAAGCGCTGTAATTGTGCATACAACAAAACTAGAAAAAAACACCCCGCTCATAGAAATCAAGGCTTGTCTTCCTGGTACATCGGTTTTTGCTGCTGCTGCAGCAATGGGGGCACTTCCCATACCCGCTTCGTTTGAAGAGATCCCTCTAGCTGCACCTAACTGGATTGCCATCATAACAGATGCTCCCAAGAAACCACCAACTGCCGCTTGTCCTGTAAAGGCTGTTTGGATAATTGTTAAAAATCCCTCCCAAACACGGTCATAGCGGACATATAAAATAAATAAACCTGAAACAATATATAAGAGAGCCATAATCGGTACTAACAAACCACTAATCTTAGCAATATTTTTAATACCCCCAAACAAAACAAAAGCTGTAAGAACCGCCATAATAACTCCAGGCCAAATAACCGAACAAGGAATAAGTTCGGTACAAGCTATTGCAATAGAGTGTGCTTGTATGAGATTTCCTCCACAGAGAGTAGCTAGTAAGCAGCAAATAGAGAAAATTACCCCTAGCCATCTTAATTGCAGACCATTTGCTAAATAGTACATAGGTCCGCCACACATTCTTCCATTTTTATCTATCTCTCGATATTTCACTGCTAAAATGGCCTCAATGAATTTAGTCGCCATCCCTACAAGAGCAATCATCCACATCCAAAAGACAGCACCAAATCCCCCTGCAACAATTGCGGTTGCAACCCCTGCAATACTACCAATTCCAATGGTTGCAGCTAGTGCTGTCATCAGTGATTGAAATTGGCTAATGTCTCCTTCAGCATCCTGATCCGATCTAGTAAACGCTAATTTTAAGGAGTAACCCAAATAACGAAACTGCATTCCCTTTAAACGAATCGTAAAAAATATTCCTACACCAATGAGTAGAAAGAATAAGATATAGCTCCACATCCATTTATCTAATTGATTTAAATACCAAACAAATACTTTATAAGTCATTTTCACCTTGGGTTATAAATTCTCAAGTACAACTTCTTTTGTGTTAGCAGTTGCACGTTTTTTGTACATATGCTAGGTTGAAACCAATGTTTTTCCGATCTAGAACTTTATGAAGCAAATACAAATACTCTCTCCTGCTATTTTAAAAAAGCAATGCCCTCCTTCCAAATCCGCACAAGATTTTCTTATGCAATCCAAAAAAAAGGCAAATGCGATTGCAGCAGCAGAAGATCCTAGCAAAGTATTTTTTATCGGTCCCTGTTCTATTCACGATATCGACTCAGCTATTGCTTATGCCGAATGCTTTAAAAAAATTTGTACTACTTTGAGTAACCGCTGTTTTCTAGTCATGCGCGTTCATCTGCAAAAACCTCGTACAATTACAGGTTGGAAGGGTTTAATGTACGACCCTTACTTAGATGGAAGTAACGATATTCAAACGGGGTTACTCTGGTCTCGCAGGCTTCTAACCACTCTTGCTGAAATGCATGTTCCTTGCGCAACGGAGTGGCTTGATCCTCTTTCATCTTGCTTTTTAAGCGATTTAATCACTTGGGGATTCATTGGTGCTCGTACCTCTAGTTCTCAAGTACACCGCGAATTAGCCTCTAGCCTTTATTTCCCTGTAGGCTTTAAAAATCACACAGATGGTTCTTTAGAAGACGCCATTCATGGAGTTTTATCTGCTAAAGAAAAGCACACTTTTATGAGCATCAACCAAGAAGGGATTGCATGTGCCTTTCAATCTGTGGGAAATCCTCATACACACCTTGTTTTAAGAGGCTCTTATCAAGGAATTAATTATGATTCCAAGTCAATCAAAACAGCTTTGAAAAAATTAGCTGCCCTTAATTTACCCCAGCGTATTATCATTGACTGTGCGCATGATAACTGTGAAAAACAATTCCAAAAACAAAAAAATGTCTTTGAATCTGTCTTAGAGCAAATTTCGAACGGTAGGCATGAAATTTTAGGATTGATGATAGAGAGTCATCTAAAAGAAGGCAACCAAATTCTAGAACCGGATAAGCTAGAGTTTGGTCTTTCCATTACAGATCCTTGCTTAAATTGGGAAGAGACCGCTGAGTTGATTTCCCAAGCTAACTGTGTGATGTGCTAATCTTCAATCTTGATTAAATTTACCCAAAATTGATGTTTACATTCCTTATAGATACATCCATCTTCTGTGAGAATAGCCGCTTTATAGGTTAGAATTCCTCCTTTTTCCTCATATTCACTATCAAACAATTTATAATATGCATAATTGAGCTTATGTGTAATGGGAAAACAAATTCTCTGCTCTGTATGATCCCAGAAAATCACATCTAATACGGCAACAGGGTTTAAAGCTAAGATTTCACTAGGTACACACCACTGAACAACTAGCATTTGTCCAATAAAAGGAGCTTCTTGTCTTGGATCAGGGGTTCCTACATGCGTACTAGCCAAATAACGCTCATCTACCCATTTTTGCATAACAGATACATAATAAGGCCCACAAGAACATAAACTCAGCAAAACAAAAAACCACATTCCCATTTGTAACATAATCTTCTATACTTAAATCCTAATAGATGAGGTTATCGATGGCAAAGCATTTAAAGCAAGCGGTCTCTGGAATTATCTTTTGCTCTGAGAGGCAAAAAGTTCTTCTAATCAAAAGAAGAGACATTCCTGTTTGGGTTCTTCCAGGAGGAGGTGTAGAAGAACAAGAGACTCCCGAAGAAGCTGTGGTAAGAGAGGTGTATGAAGAAACAGGCTTAAGCGTACAGATTGTGCGCAAAGTAGCTGAGTACTCACCAGTAAACAAGCTCACTCAATTGACACATCTATTTGAATGCTCGATTGTACAAGGGAATCTACAAACAGGCAGTGAAACTAAAGAAATTGGATTTTTTCTATCCTCCAAGCCTAATCTATTACCCCCCCCTTATTTAAGCTGGATTCAAGATGCTTCATCCCATCAAAAATGTGTTATCCAAAAAAAAGTTGAAGGGGTCTCTTATCTTGTTTTATGCAAATTTTTATGCCTGCATCCGATTTTAGTTACTCGTTATCTACTGACCAAAATAGGCATTCATATTAACACCTAAACCATCTTGTTAGGATTAACAGCAGCATCAAACTGTGCTTCTGTTAAAAAGCCCAGCTGCATTGCAGCTTCTTTAAGAGAGATATTTTCTCGATGGGCTTTAGAGACAACTTTTGCTGCTCTGTCATAACCAATGACAGAATTTAAAGCAGTAGCCAACATCAGCGAGGTCTCTAAGTAATAGGCAATGCGAGCTTTATTGGGTTGTATGCCGCTTAAACACTTATCCTGGAAATTACGAACTACATCAGACAGCAGTTGAATGGATTGGAGCAGATTATAAATCATAACAGGTTTAAAGACATTTAGCTCAAAATTTCCCTGTGAACCTGCAAAGGTAATGGTTGTGTCATTCCCAAATACTTGCGTGGCTACCATGGTCATTGCTTCACATTGAGTAGGATTTACCTTACCTGGCATAATCGAAGAGCCTGGTTCATTTTCTGGTAAAATCAGCTCAGCAAGACCACATCTCGGACCTGATCCAAGCCAACGAATGTCGTTTGCAATTTTCATTAAAGAACAGCTTAGTCTTTTTAAAGCTCCACTCATCTCAACGATCGCATCATTTGCGGCCAAGGCTTCAAATTTATTAACAGCTGAAACAAATACAACTTGGGTTTGCTGACTAATCACCTCAGCTACTTGTTTAGCGTAATCAGGATGAGTGTTAAGCCCTGTTCCCACAGCGCTGCCTCCAAGAGCTAGCTCTGAAAGAGGGTTTAAGGCATTTTCAATAGCAGAAATTCCCTGTTTTATCTGCGTAGCATATCCAGAAAATTCCTGTCCTAAACTTAAAGGAGCAGCATCCATAAGATGCGTGCGACCAACCTTAATAATCTTTTCAAACTCTTTTGCTTTCTGCTCTAAAGCACGATAAAATCTCTGCAGGCTAGGAAGCAAATTTTGACAAATAGCAAGTTTTGCTGCAATATGCATAGCACTAGGAAAAACGTCATTTGAAGATTGGGATTGATTTACATCATCATTAGGATGAACCGGCTCTTTACTCCCCTTTTTTCCACCTAGTTTCACATTGGCGCGATTGGCGATCACTTCATTGACATTCATGTTCGTCTGTGTACCAGAACCTGTCTGCCAAATGACTAAAGGGAATTGATCATCCAAATCTCCTTTCAAGATTTCTTTGCACACACTAACAATTGCTTTAGCTTTCTGAGGATCCAATACACCTAATTTTTGATTTACCTTAGCAGCAGAAAGCTTCACTATAGTTATTGCACGAATCAAAGACATAGGCATCTTCTCTATTCCAATAGCAAAATTGGCTAAAGAGCGTTGTGTTTGCGCTCCCCAATAACAATCCTCTGGAACTTCGACCTCTCCTAAAGAATCTCTCTCTTTGCGCATATACCTATCTCTTAAATTCCTAGACCTTCCTTGTATCTTAAGATCTGTAATTTAGGCAAACTGAAATGTATGTAACTCCAAAAGAGAGTTTAAAGAATTTTTAGAAACTAGATTTTTTTTAATCAGTAAATATGTGTTTCTATCCTACATTTCTAGACCTACAGCGCGATTTTTTTGAATTAATCCATACATTCGAGCAGCTATTTCTCCAAATAATAAAATAATTTTTTTTCGAAGCTCATTGAGATTAGTGATAACTTCTCGAATAGTGTATGAAAGCGATTCATCGTAAAAATAGACCATACCTATTCCTTCCATGACTTGGAAAATTCATCTTAAAGTAGGGTTTGCCACTTCCCTACTCAGCTGATTTAAGTAAAGTACTTTTTCGTACTTTTAGTTGGTCTCTTAATTGGCCAATATGATAAATTATTAAACATAAATTCATTATTATAATCAGAGCTGCTTGATCTTGCTACCTTTTTTTAGGTGTTTAAAATCTTTTCAGTAAGGTATAATGATAGTTTTCATAAAACCTTTGGAGGTAATTATGACCCGCTCTTATCCAAGCGATATTTCTCGTAAACAATTTAGCAAAATCCATCTAAGATCCTGTTTAAAATCTTTTCAAAAGTAGAGCAATAAAAGCAAGAACCACCATATTCAGGCTTGTATGTAGTTTTCTTTCGCAATTTTTCCATAGCCTGCGACATTTTTCTATCCACGCAAAAGAACGCTCTACAACCCATCTTTTGGGAATAACTTTAAAAGATGGCTTTAAAGGAGACCTTAAACCCTGATGAAGAGATCTATTTCATAGATGCTGTGCATCCAACATCAGTCCCAAGCCGTATGTGGATGGATCAAAAAAGGCGTTCAAAAGACTTTGCAGACATCCGGGAAACAATTGCAATTGCATTTTGCTGGAGCTCTTTGCCTGACAGGAATGAAGATTTTTACAGAGGAATATAAGACAGTTGATGCCGATATAATGCTCGATTTTTTCAAGAAGCTAGAAAAACAGACAGAGGCTCGAATTATTCATGTAATTTTGGATAATGCGAGATCAAACAAAAATAAGAAACT
>NZ_JAAVTY010000031.1:0-12903 GCF_018642185.1 Candidatus Rhabdochlamydia sp. W815
AGTTTCTGATGTCTTCTAGGATTAAAGTGCACTATCTCCCTCCTTATTCGCCGAATTTGAATCCTATTGAACGCTTGTGGAAGATCTTAAAGGAAAAGAAGGTATACAATCGATATTACGAAACGTCGGTGACTTTTTTTCAGGCAATTAGAGGATTCTTCTTAGAAGAGATACCGAAAATAACAGATATTTTGAAATGTAGGATAAACGACAAGTTTCAAGTCGTTGACTTAAATCCCATTAAGCTAGCCGTTTGAATCGGCACTAGTATATATGCTTATTGCAATATTTATTATTTAATTGTATAATATAGCATTAAATGAGGTATGTTTATGATTATTAATAATATTAACAATAGTTCGGGTCCATCTATAAATCAAAAAGAAACAAATAAGCAACAATCCTCTTTAGCTTACAAAACTTGTCTTTTTGTTTTAAAAACTTTATGCCTTGTAAAGATATTCAAATTTATTTTTTCTATAAAAATTATACCAGCAGGCTCAATTGGAAGCTTTAGCGGGTCTGCTTATTGCATTTATACAAAACAACTCTTCTCAAATTCTGCTTCTACTATAGCTTCTTTGCTTAGGGGTAGAAAAACCATTTTTCTAGGTCTAGCCAAAGAGCTCATGCAATCTATTCGACAGCCAATTGCTCAAAATCAATTTAGTGCATGCAATGCAATTGCCTGTCAAAATACTATGGAATCTTTTGAATGGAAAAAAACACTTATTCAATCAGCTGATCATAACATTGTTTTATCTGGTAATTATTGTGGAGGGAAAGCATTTGATGAACTCTTATCAATAGTAAAAGATCAATTAGAAAAGAAATCTCAATTAAAAGTAGTTATTCTATCTTCGGATAAATTCATTGATCCATCTAATCGTGAAAAAATTAGTTATCTTATGGCTTCTTATTCCGATAGATTCCAATTAGTAGAGAGTCCTGATATATGGACGATTGGTGAAAAAGTAAAGCTTTCAACCAATCATTCTAAAATCCTGTCTATTGACTATGGTAAATATTTTATACTAGGAGGAAGCGGAATAGAGGATAAATATGCTTATGATGATGGTCTAAATGATAAAGCAGCTTTTTTTACTCCGCATAAAACAGGATTGCTTCATAAAATTTTACCTCGCAGCTTTCGCGATCAAGATTTTGTCTTTTATGATGAAAAAGGATATGAAGGAGTTGGAGGTAGAGTTCATATAGAGGCAATTCAATTGGCTTATGCATGGATGCATTATAATAAGAGTCAAGAACAGGGCAGCGTAACTGAAAAGATTCTTCTAGATCAAGCAATAAATCGATCCTCACCTATTGTTCATACAAGGATTGAGCAATTTCATCAAAATTTGAATATGAATAAAGATGTAAACACAAAAGTCTTATTCACTGGACCAGAGAACACTAACAATGTTTTCGAACAAGAATTAATTATGCAATTTGATCGAGCAACTTCGCGCATTGTGATTGATCATATGTATTTTCACCCCTCTCAAGCAATATTCGATGCTTTGGTTAATGCAGCAAATCGCGGAATACCTGTTAATCTTATTACCAATGGATATGACAAGAATAGTCCAATGGGTCATAAAGCTTTTGGTCCTCGTAACCGATTTAATTATATTGCATTTAAAAATGCAGTGCATAAAGAATATCAAGAACATATTAATATTTATGAATTCAAAGTACACAAAACCACTCTGCATAAAAAAGTGATTATCGTAGACGATACCATAATTGCAGGAAGCAGTAACTTTGGTTACAAAAGCTTAGGTCCAAATTCTGATCATGAAATCAATTTTATTGCAAAAAGCGCTTTATTTGCAGAACAAACTTTAGAAGCTATTAAAGTAGATTATCAAGAAAATCACTCTAAACCAGTTTCCAAGGTAACAAGGCTGACCATCCCCGAGTTTGTACGTACCATTATTCACTCTTTATCCGCTTTTCTAGTTGGTTAAGAGCTTTCTTCTATTTTATTCCAATCAGTGTGAAAAAATTGCCCACGCGGTTTGTCAGTTCTCTCATAGGTATGTGCCCCAAAGAAGTCTCTTTGCGTCTGAATGAGATTAGCTGGAAGATATCCACTGCGATACCCATCAAAAAATGCAAGCGCTGAACTAAAACAAGGAATAGGAATTCCAGCTTGTACAGCGGTAATGATTACTTTACGCCAAGAAACCTCGGCATTGATAATTGCTTTTTTAAAAAAGGCATCAAAAAGCAAGCTTGGTAGATCTGCATTTATATCGTAAGCTTTTTTAATATCATTTAAAAATCCACTTCTAATAATACATCCAGCTCGCCAAATAAGTGCTATGGATCCGTAATTAAGATCCCATTTCATCTCTTTAGCAGCAGCTCGCATCAGCATAAAACCTTGCGTATAACTGATAATCTTAGAGGCATATAAGGCTTGTTTTATATCTAAAACTAACTGCTTTTTTGTACCGGTATAAGAATTGGTAACTTGAGGAAAGAATTTCTGGGCCTGCAATCGCTCTTCTTTTAAAGAAGATAAGCATCTTGCATAAACAGCTTCTGTGATTAAGCTCACAGGGACTCCTAAATCTAAAGCACTAACACCTGTCCATTTCCCCGTACCTTTTTGATTTGCTACATCTAGGATATGGTCTAATAGCAGGGTTCCATCTTGCTCTTTTTGCAAAAAGATTTTAGCTGTGATTTCAATTAAGAAGCTATTCAAGTAGCCTAGATTCCATTCTGCAAAAATATCATGTAGTTGCTTTGGATCATTACTAACAAATGTCTTTAGCAAAAAATAAGCTTCTGCAATCAGTTGCATATCCCCATATTCAATCCCGTTATGCACCATTTTCACATAATGACCGGCTCCTCCTTCCCCAATCCATTCACAACAGGGAAGGCCATCTTCCTTTGCCTTTGCAGAAATATTCTGAAAAATTTGTTTAAGGATGGGCCATGCTTGCTTGTTACCGCCTGGCATAATCGAAGGTCCAAACCTTGCCCCTTTTTCTCCTCCAGAAATTCCTGCTCCAATGAATAGAATTCCCTTCTTTTGCAAAAAATCGGTTCTTCTCTTTGTATCTGGATAGTGACTATTGCCTCCATCGATGATAATATCGCCCTGTTCTAGAAGAGGTAGACATTCATCGATTAGGTCGTCAACGGGACTACCTGCTTTAACCATGAATAATAATTTACGCGGCTTTTTCAAACTAGAGATCAGCTCTTTTAAAGAATATGTTCCTATGATTTGGGTTTCTTGTTTAAGACCTGATAAAAATTCTGTTACTTTTGTAGTGGTGCGATTAAATACAGCAATCCTATAGCTACGATCAATCATATTCAACACAAGATTTTGTCCCATGACAGCTAATCCTATTAACCCTAAATCAGCTTTAGCCATTATTACTCCTTAAGAGTTCTCTATTCATGTAAGCTTTTTAGTATACAGAATGGATGACAATTATTCAATCTTCAGACAGACTACTCTTTTGTCCTCGTAGCTCAGGAGGATAGAGCGGCCGCCTCCTAAGCGGCAGGTCGTGCGTTCAAATCGCGCCGAGGACATTTGTTCATCTTAAAATATTTATCTATCCCTTGCGCAACTCCCAAGGCGATTTGATCAAGATACGTCTTTTGTCTTATTTTCTGTCTTTCTTGAATGTTGGTAATAAAGCCCCCTTCAACAAGCACAGCTGGCATAGTGGTTTCTCGAATAACATGAAAATTACCTGCTTTAATCCCTCTTGAATTAGCCTCTGTTTGGTCAATTAGTCTAGTTAAGACACAATTAGCAAGTTGTTGGGAAGCTCTATTACGAGGAAGGAGTTTTGACGAATAATAATAAACCTCTATTCCTTTTGCTTGTCTATTTTTCGAAGAGTTAAAGTGGATACTTACAAAAATATCTCCCTTAACCTGACTTGCAATTTCAACGCGCCGAACTAAAGGGATAAAAATATCCTTAGAACGAGTCATTATTACACGATAACCCAATCCCTCTAAATGCCTTTTTGTCAGTAAAGCAGTAATGATATTCACTCTCTTCTCTAAAAAGTTGCCAAAGCTGGCCCCACTATCTTTTCCACCATGCCCAGCATCTAATATAACAAGGGGCTTCACACATCCTGCTACTGTTGCATGGGATTCGTCCGGTAAAAATAAAAAAGAAAAAATAAACCCTACGCAAATCTTCCAGCGTATAAACCTAAATCTCTTCATATAACTCCTTATCTTAATTGAAAACTGCAGTTTCACACGCTAGCTTAGCAACTAAACGATCATCAAATACTACAGATTGTTGAGAAAAGACCTGACAGGTTTCATGTCCTTTCCCTGCAATTAATACAATATCTTTAGAAGAGCCTTTTTCTATTGCAGAAAAAATGGCTTCTTTCCGATTTAAAAACGTCAATATAGCATTGGGATTTTTACACCCTTTTAAAATATCATTTATAATTCCTTGAGGATCTTCTTGTCTAGGATTGTCTGTAGTTACAATTACAACATCTGCTAATTTTTCTGCAATACTGCCCATTTTAGCTCTTTTTTGACGGTCTCGATTGCCCCCACATCCAAACACCACGATTAATTTAGCCTGCTTTATCTCTTTAAGAGCAGATAATACACATTCGAGAGCGTTTTCCGTATGGGCATAATCTACAAAAATGTAAAGACCTCTTGAATTAGCTACTTTTTCTAAACGCCCTGGCACTTGATTAAATGATTTTAGGGCATATATAATTTTTTTCAAACAGTATCCGTGAGACAAGCCAACTCCTACTGCAGCAAGAAGATTATACAGATTATGTTTACCAATTAAACGAGAGACCAGTTTTATCTTTTCTCCTTGGTAGTGAATGAAACATTCTATGCCCTCTGGAGTTAACTTTATTTGATGTGCATATAGGTCTGCTCTAGAATCCATACCGTAAGTGAGTAGATGCGCCCTGGTATTTTTCATAATTTCTTCTGCATAAACACTATCTAGGTTGATAACGGCTGTTTTTGGCCCTTTATGCGCTAAGGGATTGAGTTGTGAAAATAGTGTAAGCTTAGCTTGTAAATAGTTTTGTATAAACATGTGGTAATCTAGGTGATCCTGGTCAAGATTTGTAAACACAGCCACATCAAATTCAATCTCCTTTACCCGACCTTGATCTAAAGCATGTGAAGACACCTCCATCACACAACTTTTACATTTAGCAAGAGTCATGTCATTAAAGAGTTTGAAATTAGTTAAGACATCAGGTGTAGTGTGGGTTGCAGGGAAATGGTGCTTTCCAATAATCCACTCGATAGAGCCGATCAATCCACATAAACTGCCGAGCTTATCCAAAATATGTTTAACAATACAAGCTGTTGTTGTCTTACCATTTGTACCTGTAATACCTACTAGAAATAGCCTTTCATCAGCAAGATGATAATACTCTTTTGCAAGTAGTGCCTCTATTGCATTCACATCAGGGTGGATGATTTGCACTACATCAGATAGAAAAGGATTATATAAATCGGTTAAAACAGCGGTAGCTCCAGCAGCTATTGCTTCTGAAATAAATTCTGCTCCATTAAGGGACAAACCTTTTTTAGCAATAAATAGATTACCAGGCGCTACTAATTTAGAGTTTGCACAAATTCCTGTAATCTCTAGGTCTTTTACACCTTTATATGTTTTTATTTTTAGGCGCTTAAGAAGATTTTTTAATTTTATCCGTTCCATTTTTTATATAATTCCAGTAAAGTTCGACTCTCTTTTAGCCAATCCCCTTTTTCTTTATCATATCGAGGATCTTGAGGGGAATACCCATGGGGATCGTCTGGAGGTATACCAAGATATTCTAATGTGCGCAGTCCAATTTCTCTAAAAGCAGGAGCTGCACATCTACCTCCGTGCTGGTTTCTTCCTACTCCGGGAATATATTTGTATTCAGGCTCATCAATCACAACCAAAAGCACAAAGCGAGGAGAAGAAACAGGAGCAAATCCAATAAAAGAAGAAATATGATTCTTTTTGGAATACACCCCACTTACAATTTTTTCAGAAGTTGATGATTTTCCCACTTCGGTATATCCATAAATATCCGCTTTAGCAGCGGAGCCTCCTGGTTTTGTCACATATTTTAGAGCTTTTAAAACATGTTCTATAATCTCTTGTTCTAATAACCTAGGGAACCCTTTTACTCTTTCCTGAGTTGTATTGTCAAAAAGAACTTCTTCTAAACCTTCTTTTTTTTTTCGAGTAATTTTACGTACTAAGGTAGGTTTTACATCTTTTCCTCCATTAGCCAAAATAGCATATGCTCGTAGCATTTGTAGGCTATTCGCAGTAATATTATGACCAAAAGCCATGGAATAAGGTGTAGGAACAGACCAGTATGTTTTTCCATTTTTCGATTTCTTTCCAGGTACAGGTAGAAACCCTGTACTCTCAGAAGGAAGTTCAATCCCCGTTTTTAGACCAAAGCCAAAAATATCTTGTAGAGCATCCCTATACCACTTCTCTCCAAGCTCTGTAATGATCCTTTCCACTAAAATAGCCATATAAATATTTGAAGACTTTTGTAGTGCCATATACATATTCAAATAAGAATGGGAGCGTACATCGCGAATAGGTTTTTTTTTGCGTCCAGGAAAGGTTTTTCCTATAATTTTGATTTTTTCCTCTGGCGCAAATAAAGCGGGTTTACCTTGTCTTTGCAGCTCCAAATTGGCTTTAAGAGCTAGTGCTACTGTTAATGGCTTCATCGTTGAACCAGGTTCAAAAGGATCTGTAATAGCTTTTACCTTTGTATGTTCTATCAGATTTTCATCATTAAAATACTTTTGACAATCTCGTGGATCAAACCACGGATACTGAGCTAAGGTCCAAATTTCCCCCGTATGCGGTTCCATTAAAACAGCCCATCCACTCTTTGCATTAGCAAGTTTTACAGCCTTATAAATTTCTTCTTCTGCTAAAGCTTGCAAATGGTGGTTAATTGTTAAATGTATATCCGCTCCATTTTCTGGTTCTGCAATGACCTCTGCTGTCTCTAAAGAATGACGAGGGGAGCGTAAAATATAACGCTTTCCCTCTTTACCTTGTAAAATGGTGTTAAAAAATAACTCCATGCCACCAGTTGGTATGCTTTTCTGACTTTTTTGATCTTTTTCTTGTCTGACCGTATGTAAAACTTGGCCTAGTAATTTTCCAAAAGGATAAGAGCGTTGATAATCTTGAATAAAAAAGAGTGCATTTTGGGCAATTTTATGTGTTTTAGCAAAAGCAAACCACCATTCTTGAAGTATATTTTTTTGTTTTTGACTCAGCCACATAGCAAGCTTTCGCGAACGAGTATTGAGATTCAAGTATGCCTGGAGCTTTTCAGCTTCTGCCTTATTTAAAAGACAAATATCAGCAATTTTATCTGTGATTTCTTTTCGATGAGAACTAGGAATGGATTTAGGATCAGCATACAAATGGAATTTTAAAATATCGATGACAAAAGTTTGAGGGTTCTCTGGATGTCCTTTTTTTAAAGCTGTATTAGAATAAAATACGCCTCTTTTACATGGCTCTGTAATCAGTAATTGATGTTGAGTGCGGGCCATTTTTTCCCATTTTTTTCCCTCAATAATTTGCAGATGAAAAAATCGAAGAATAAGTATAGAAAATAAGAGAAAAAGTCCTCCAAAAACCCATACTAGGCGCTTATAAGCTACTAGCCAAGGCGAGGGATTGTTATCCAACATTATTGCTTAGCCCCAATCGCAAGATTCCATTTAAGAGTAGGAAGGCTCTTCTCTTTTTCTAGAGGAGATTTTGGCAAGATAACAGTTTCAGAAACGGTAAAGACTTCTTGCAGTGTTGGATATTTTAAATGACTAAACTCGCTGCAGCGCGCTAACTGCATAAGATGTTCAGGGCTCTCAAAAAGATCAATTTCATATTTTAAGCGATTATTTTGTTCTTTTAGTTTATTGAGCTCAGATGAGAGTATAGGAATTTCTAACCGCAGTCGCGTCACTGCATTTTGTGTATTTACATAAGAGCAAAGACAACATCCAAAAACCCCTATACAGCAAGCTAATTGAATGAATGCTCTCTTTAACATGATTACTTGATCCCTATATTTTCTCCACTACACGCATTTTTGCACTTCGAGCTCTAGGATTTACACGCATCTCTTTTTGAGTAGGAACTACTGGTTTTTTCGTCATTACATGCAAAACAGGCTCACAAACACGAGACTTAGAACGATCCGATGCTTGTCTAAAAATATGCTTTACGATACGATCTTCCAAACTATGAAAGCTAATAACACCCATGATACCGCCAGAGGAAAGATATTGGATTGCTTTGGTAATTCCTTCGGTGATTCCTTCCAACTCGTGATTTACACACATACGCAGAGCCTGAAAAATCAGGGTTGCAGGATGCAATTTACCTTTCAAAAGCGTCTTCAAAGAAGAGGAAATGGTATCAGCCAACTGAGTTGTGGTTTTAATGACTCTCTTGCGTCTTTCCTCCACAATTGCCCTAGCAGCTTTTTTCCAACGCGGTTCCTCACCCAGGCGAAATAACTCACCTAATTGTTTTTCTGTCCAATGATTTACAATTTCCATGGCAGTAAGAGAAGATGAAGGATCCATTCTCATATCAAGAGGCCCCTCCTCTGAAAAACTAAAACCTTTACGCCCTTTGTCTAGTTGCATAGAAGACACTCCTAGGTCAAAAAAAAACCATCCACACGTTGAATGTTTCTTTGGTTTAAATACTGATTAAGGCTTGCAAAATTCCCTTGAATAAGGTCCACCTTACCTTTCCAGGGCTCAAGCACTCTAGCTGCAATTTCAAGAGCTTCTGGGTCTTTATCACAACCGATAAATCTCTGAATCTCTGGATGCGCCTCTAAAATGGATTTTGCATGCCCTCCTGCTCCCAGCGTTCCATCAAAAAAAATAGATAGCTGTGAATTTTGAAAAAAGTGTAACATTTCCTCTACCAAAATCGAAACATGTTCTGTTTGCGGTCGATTATGCGTCATCCATTTCCTCTTCTGGTTTTTCGAGTAAAGCAAATGCTTCTTCTGTTAATTTAGCCAAATTCATATCAACGTCTTTACCGCTTAGTACCGTTTCAATCTGCGTGTCGTACTCTTTTTTTGGCCAAATTTCAATTTTGTTAAGAACTCCTGCGATTACAATTTCAGAGGTAATCCCTACTGCTTTTCTCAGCATTGATGGAGTATGCACTCTTCCGATTTTATCGCATGTGGTTTGGTACAGTGTGGAAAAAAACAACGTGAAAAATTTCTGATATTTGCCTAAGTGTGATTTTTCCTGGAATTTAGCTACAATTCTTTGGATATCGCTTTGACGGTAAATAGCTAAACACCCCCCTAATCCAAGACCTAGACTGAACTCTAATACACCATTTTCCACCAAACCAAAGCGCATCCTTTGAGGAAGCACAAATCTTCCTTTTTCATCAATTTTAGTTGCTATTGACCCACTAAAAAAGAACTTATGCATAGGGATACTGCCTATCATTCCCACATTTTCCCACAATCTATCACTAAAACATAAAGTTGGCAAGAATCTTAAGTAAATTTTAGTAAAAAACATTGTTCTAAAATGCTAATTGTTAATTATTAAAAAATAAATTATTATTAAAGGGAAATTGGTGGAAAAGAGATTTTTTCTATCCTAAAAGCACCGATCTATTGATAATTTAAACGCAACATGGCAAATCTCTTATAATAAGAGCATAAAACAACTTTAGGTAAACGGTTATGCCACCACGTACAATTGATAACTTAGGAATAGAGGTCTCAACTCGGTATGCAGAGGACTTAAGAGAGCTCGACCAAAAACTACTGGTCGAAGCTCGAGGCATTCAAGAACAGACTGAAATAGAAATCACCCATCCATTCTTTCTCACAGAGTTAGAAGTTCTGCTCGAGCCTCAAAAACAGCAAACATGGGCAACTTTCACTCCTCCTAAAGGATACTTTGAGCAAAAAAAACGATTTTTTATGTTTCAATTGATCCCTTCTTTAGGGTCGGAAGAAAAACATGAAACGCAAACGCAAAAGATTCTTTCTCTGAAAACCTTTTCGAGAAAAAAAAGAGGTAATCAACAACGGCAACAAGAACAAGAATCAAATCGTTCCGATCCTGAAAAAGAATATCATGAGAAAGAAAAAAAAATACTCGTTTCTGTTTTACAAACCATTATGCATTTAGACAAAGAAATTCAAGAAATCAATGCTCGAAGAGGGCAATATCACAAAGGCTAAATCACAACCATGAATCAAATTGATTGGATATCTATATTAGGATGGAGCGAAGAAGAGCTCTCCGATTTACGTTTTGTCGGCTATTCTTATATTAAACAAGGCAAATACGATATTGCGATTACTTTTTTTGAAGCGCTTACCACTTTATCTCCTTCTTCTCTTTACGACCTTCAAACTTTAGGTGCTTTATATCTACAGAAAAATAACAACCTAATGGCCTTAAATTATATTGAAAAGGCGCTTAAACTCGATCCACTTCACCAACCCACTTTACTTAATCGAGTAAAGGTTCTATTCGCTTTAGGTTACAAAAAACAAGCATTAGCTCAAGCTAAAGAACTTGAAAGAAGTCAAAATCCTGAAATGATAAACCAAGCTACAGCTCTTATCATGGCGTATAGCTAAATCACTTTGAAATCATTTTTTTAAATAAAAGAGTTTATCCTATTTTTTTTCCTTATCTTGCCTTTTTGAGACTTAACTATTTACCTCTTCGATCACGCAAAATCGAGCAAAAATCTATTGCCAGCTTTGTTCATCAATGTTAACTTGACGACATAAAAGATAGCTCAGAAGTATCTGTGGAAAGTTTGTTTATAAGTGCAATTAATTAGGAATCTATGTTGACAAAAACCCCGCAAGAAGCATGGTCGGAATTTTTAGAGACTGTTGAAAAACGATGTTCTCCTACAGAATTTCAGAATTGGTTTGCTCCAATTCGCTTACGAGAAGAGGTCTCTGAAGAACTCTGCCTTGAGGTGCCAAACATTTTTGTTCAAGAATATCTCATTAATAATTACAAAAAAGAACTCAGTTCTTTTCTATCAGTAAAAGCAACAGGTGAACTTAGTTTATCTTTTACCATTTCAGAGACAAAAAAAGCAGAGCCCTTACCACAAATCCCTTTAAACCAGCTAGCCTCTCCCTCTTCTCAACACGCCTTAGAGGTAAAGCTCAACCCCAATTATACATTTCAGCATTTCATTGAAGGGCCTTCGAATCAATTTGTAAAATCTGCTGCTGTAGGAATTGCCACTCGTCCTGGTAAATCTTACACCCTTATGTTCATTCATGGAGGAGTAGGCTTAGGTAAAACCCATATTTTGCATTCTATCGGTCATCAAGTAAGAGAAAGGCATAAAAAACTACGCGTTTATTGTATTACCACAGAAGCTTTCATTAATGACCTAGTTGATAACTTACGCAATAAGTCTTTAGATCGTATGAAACGATTCTATCGCTCTTTAGATGTTTTACTTGTAGATGATATTCAGTTTTTGCAAAATCGCCCTAATTTCGAAGAAGAGTTTTGTAATACTTTTGAGAGCTTAATCAATCAGGGTAAACAAATTGTAATTACTAGTGATAAACCTCCAGGACAACTCAAACTCTCCGAAAGGTTGATCGCAAGAATGGAATGGGGACTTGTAGCCAATGTAGGAATCCCCGATTTAGAAACACGGGTAGCAATCCTGCAACACAAAGCAGAACAAAAAGGATTTCGTCTTCCTCAATCAATTGCATTTTTTATTGCAGAGCACATTTATAACAATGTGCGCCAACTGGAAGGCGCTATCAACCGCCTAAATGCTTATTGTCGCTTGATGAAACTTGATATCACACAAGAAGTTGTAGAAAGCACTTTAGGTGAGTTATTTCAAACTTCTTCACATAAAAAGATCTCTGTAGATAACATTTTAAAAAGCGTAGCTACCATTTTTGGAGTGCGCATTAGCGATTTAAAAAGTTCTGTTCGTTCAAAAGATGTTTCCTTTCCAAGACAAGTTGCTATGTATCTTGCTAAAGAACTCATTAATGATTCTCTTATGCGACTTGCTTCTGCTTTTGGAGGCAAAACTCACTCTACTCTTTTACATGCCTGGAAAAAAATTGCAGGCCTTGTGAAAAAAGATGAAAGACTACGTCGTCAAATCGATATGGCTAGACGCAATTTAGAAGCTTAAAAGACTTGAAGTCTATGTGTGCTATTTTCCACCCTGTTAAACGTCAAAATTTTTCCCTTTTATAAAAGCCTATTTTGCAAGTGCTCTATCGTAGAAACCATATTGCACTACTCCATTTCTTTAAAATCCCCCACTTAAAACATTAGACCTCTTTCAAAACCCATTAACATAGCTCAAGATTATAAATGCCCGCAATTAGATTGAACCGAAGACCAAACCTTTTTCGTCTATTTCTATAACGATCAGCTAAAATTTTGAATGGCTTAAGCAGACCAATAGCATTTTCATTAATTACACGTTCTTTGGAAAGGAATTGATTATTTTTTTGTCTTGTTTTGTTAAAGGATTTTTCTTGCTTCTTCTTTTAGGCATTTGGGTTTTAGCATGAAGCTTTTTAAGTCCTAGATACCCTCCATCTGTTAGAGCCTGTTTAAAATCTTTTCAAAAGTGAGGATATTCTGGAGAAAGATTTACAAAGAGTGTGCAGGAAATATTAGAATATAGTGGTTCCGATTCAATCGTATAGAAAAATATTTTGTTTTGTGTTAAGCTATTGAGTATGAAAAATATGATTCCGAAAATAAAACTGGAAGTAGCCCTCGAGGCGGTAGCAAATCAAAACTTTCACAAGACCAAACAGAGTCTCTACTAAAACACCT
>NZ_JAAVTY010000032.1:0-12882 GCF_018642185.1 Candidatus Rhabdochlamydia sp. W815
GGAAAAATTGCGAAAGAAAACTACATACAAGCCTGAATATGGTGGTTCTTGCTTTTATTGCTCTACTTTTGAAAAGATTTTAAACAGGCTCTTAGAAGAGATACCGAAACTAACAGATGTTTTGAAATATAGGATTAACGACAAGTTTCAAGTCGTTGACTTCAACCCCATTAAGCTAGCCGTTTGAATTGGCACTACTATATCCTATTTTTCGGTTAAAGCTAAAAAATTTTTAGCTATGTCAAAAAAAAATAATAATGATTATACATTTTTTGTCTAAATAAAATTTTAAGTTTGTTTAAAGAAGTTTTAAGCCATGCAAAAATACCTCTTATTTTGCTATATTTAATCACATGCTAGTCTTAGGAATAGAAACCAGTTGTGATGAAACAGCTTGCGCTATTGTGCGTAATGGGAGTGAAATTTTAGCCAATGTTATCTATTCCCAAATAGAGTTACATAGGCCCTACGGTGGCGTATTCCCTGAACTCGCCTGTCGCCGGCATGTAGATGTAATCATTCCTGTTATTGAGCAAGCGTTAGCCCAAGCAAAATTACATCCCTCCTCTCTTCAGGGAATTGCTGTTACTAGAGGCCCCGGGTTGATTGGCGCCTTGCTTATTGGTCTTAACTCTGCTAAAGCGCTTTCTCTTGCTTGGAAAATACCTTTTGTAGGGGTCAATCATGTAGAAGCTCACCTTTATGCTGCTATGATGCCCCCTAATATCTCTCCTCCTTTCCCTAGCCTAGGGCTTGTCATTTCAGGTGGACATACCTTTATGGTAAAAATTGAAGCAATTGGTTCTTATCGGTTTATAGGGACAACCCAAGATGATGCTATCGGAGAGGCCTTTGATAAAGTAGCTCAAATGCTTTCCCTTCCCTATCCTGGGGGACCCTCTATTGAGGCTTTAGCTAAAACAGGAAATCCCAAAGCCTTTGCTTTTAAACCTTGCCGTATTAAAGGATCCCCTTGGGATTTTTCTTTTTCTGGGCTTAAAACAAGCGTTCTTTATGCTATTAAAGGACAAAACCCTGCAAAAATCTCTCCCTTAATTATTTCTGAGGCTCAAAAAAAAGATGTAGCCGCTTCTTTTCAAGAAACAGCACTTAATGATGTCGTGCAAAAAGCTATACAAGCAGCGGATGCTTTTCATTGCAAAGCTATTGTATGCGGAGGAGGAGTTACTAATAATCAAAGGTTTAGAGATATTTTTCATGAAAAGAACTGTGCTTTTCCCCTCTTTTTTCCCTCTAAAGAACTTACATTGGATAATGCTGCCATGATTGCGGGTTTAGGCTACCACCATTTCCTTAACAAACAAGCAGATGATTTATCGCTTGAACCTATGATTCGCATCCCTCTTTGGAAAAACCTTATCTAATAATTCTTAATATAAGATTAATAATTTAAGTTAATTAAATCTAAACAATTATAAGATAAAATGGTATAATAAAACCGCTGGTTTATTTTTAATAAACAATAAAAATAATATGAGTTTAGAACTACCTTTATATCTTTATCGTAATTTAAATCAAGCCCCAGGCTTAGCTCTTAACGCAGTAGCCTCCTACACTCAGGGTATTGGTTATTTAAAAACAAAAACAGCTCATTTTTTAAACACTTGTAATAATCAACTGCAAAATACCTTTAATGTGGTTTATCCCATCTTGCGCCATCCCAGAAGTTCAACCGTTTCTGCTGTTTTGTTCTCTACAAAATACATGGCAAATTTGACAGGTATGGAATATATTTATCAAAAAAGTTGCTATCTTCTTTCTAGAAGAGCTGAGCAAATAGCCTTCGTGGAAAATCAGCTTTTAGTAAAACTTAAAAAACTTTCTAAGTATTGCAAGCAACTAAATACAAGACACATACCTTGGCAAGAAATTCCAAAATTACAAGCTCTTGAAACACTTAAAGAAGAATTAGTAAATAGACTAGACAATCCTAGTAGAGAAAAAATTGCAGAGGCTATATCTTATTGCGATGAGATACATACATTAGTAACATTACATCGCTCTATAAGCACAGAAGATTTAATTTCGGAAGAAATACGCGCTATAGAAGAAAATACTGCTATCGATACCATCTTCTCTGCGGTTGAAGAGAACATGGGAGAAGTACTTGGTAGTTACACCCCTTCGCTATTAAATGCTATTCCTGAATCGTATAATCCCCTTGCTTTAGCAAGCAGCTCTTTAATAACCTCATTGAAAAAAATCTTAATGATTGTGGGCAATTCCTTTGCCTTAACCGTAACATCTAGCAATTACTTTGTATCGTCTAATGCGCAAAAGACGCTACTACAACTGTGTTCCCTATCAGGGATATCAGTTATTGGTCTATATTACCAAGAGCAAATTGAAGAGACTGCAAAAGAAGTTTTAAAATTTTTTTTTGAAATCATTTTTGCTTATGCAGGGATGCTGCTTTTTAAAACCGATGAATCTTTTAAAGATTATTTTCATAAAATTATTCCCGCAATAGCTGCATCCAAAGCTACTGAATATTATTTAGATGCTACAGAAAACTCTACAATTATATCCTTTGCTCTTCCCCTTATTGTATCCTCTTTAGTGTATAATCAAGCCTCCATCCGAGAAAGCTGTCAGCGGTTTAAGATATTAACTATTCATTTTGTGAACGGAGAAGCAAAAAGACAGCTGCTACAACGGGTTGCTTCTTTAATTACAGCTCATGTAATTCATCGTATTTCTTCGGGGTTTACTGGATTAGTGCTAAAGAGAACTATCCAACAAATTTGCCCCTCAGAACTTGGAGTGTTAGCATATGCTGTTCTATTGATGAACTCTCATATAAGCAATCAATCATTAAATACTATATTTACCCCTCTATTTCTTCCTGTGATTAATCAGTTGCTAGCTCAACCAGTAGAGCAACAGGTACTGCAAGCCTTAAATTTCTTCTTTGACAAATCTCTTATTAAAGAATACCTTACCATTCTACAACAAGATGACATGCAAGAGCTTATTCTAAGGATACAGAAAAAGCTCAGTGAACTAGATCCAGAAATAGAAGAACTAAAGAATCAATTCTTAAAAGAAGTTTTTTTTAAAAAAACAGGAATACCCCTACCTTTAAATAATTCCACACTAGATTTATTAAAAAAATCTTTTGGAGCGGATATCCAAGCTAGTTTATTTATATCTTTTAAAGATGCCCCTCTTGCTATCAGGATGTTATGGAACAGTTATTCTTATCACAAAAAAGTAGATCAGACTTTAACACTAGAACTTCTATTACAAGGCCTTATTGTAACCGGTTTAGCTGACCTAGTGCCAGAATCTAATACCGCTGAGTTACTTTCTTTTTCTTATGTAAAAACGGCTCATCTTGGAATAAACCTTGTTCTATAACTTTTTAATTTTTAGTCTACAGAAAATCTCTACCTATTTTTCTTGTTGATTAATAAGTGCTTGCTTTAAAATGAGTTGTTAAAAAAAGAGGTATAGTATGGCTAAAACAGCTCGAGAAACCATTAAAATGAAAAGCACAGAAAGCAACGAATGCTATTGGACTACCATAAATAAGCGCACTTCTACAGGACGTAAAGAACTAAAAAAATACGATAAGACACGGAGAAAGCACGTGATTTTTAAACAAGCAAAGTAATTTTTTAATCTATGGGTATTAATGTTTGAGCTAAAAATTGCTTTCAAATACTTAATACCCCGTAAAAAACACCTATCCTCCGCACTCATTTCCCTTTTATCCATTTTTGTTCTTTCTTTAGTCGTTTGGTTAATTGTGGTTTTTTTATCGATAACCGATGGTATTGAAAATAATTGGAAAGCAAAATTAACCACTGTTCACTCCGCTATAAAAATCAATCCTACCGATGCCTATTTTTCTTCTTATTATTATCAGGTAGATGCCTTAGCTCATAAGTCTCAATATTGCCATAAAACAATTAGGGAAAAAGTTCTTTCTTCAAAGACAGATCCCTATGACGAAAACTATGATCAAGAGCTTCCTTTACACTTTAAAGAAAAGGAACAAACAAAAGATTTAGCCAAAGAGCTCTATGCTATTTTGGGAAGAATAGAGAATACGCACAAGATCACCTATCAGGATTTTGAATTAAGTGGAGCTATGCTACGCCTGCAAATGATTAGAAAAAAGCCAAAAGAACAGGCAACTCAGAGCTATTTAACTCAAGCTTCTTATTTAAGTTCTTTTCCTGAAAAAAACCCTTTCTTAGATACGTTGATTGTTCCTTTAAAAACCGATGAGCTCACTCGCTTATTCTCTCAATCCCAAATCAATGATGCTCTACACGTAATTGCTATTAAGTCTCTTAAACCAAAGTATAGTTGGGAAATTCCCATAAGCATGATTCCTGAGCAGGTATCTTTGCCAGCGCAGGCATCTATTTCAGATCTCTCTTATGTTCTGCTAACAGAAAATGAAGGGGCTTTTCCTGATTTCCAAAAAGGGATGATAAAAAAAATACAACAAGAAGTCTACTTTATTAAAAAAAACAAATCCTCCTATTTGATAGATAAGCCTATTTTTCTAGAAAAATCTTGTTTGTTCCATGTAGTAAAAATAGAAGCGACTCCTCAAGCAAAGACTTTAAAAGATCTATTTTTTACTATTGAAATCCCCTTTAAAAACTACCTATTACGAGGCAAGGTATCTGGTGATGGATTAGAAGTTGCAGAAGGCAGATGGTGTAAACCTTCTGTTGTTTTAGGCCAAGAGACCGGAGTATTTTTAGCTAAGAGTTTTCAAGATCAAGGGGTACAAGTAGCTGATCGTGGCTATTTATCTTATTCTAGTTTAAGCATGAGCTCTGTTCAAGAACAAAGATTACCTATTTTTGTAGCAGGATTTTATGATCCAGGACCTCTATTTTCTGGCTATAAAAGCATTTTAGTTCCCCCTCGTATCACTCAAACAATTAACGCTTCCAATGCCTCTTTTCACTTAAATAAAACAGAATCAAATGGAGTGCTTATTTGGGTTGATAACCTTACAGATACCGATTTCATTAAAAAGGAATTAGAAAAGCAACTAGAAGAAGAAGGGATAGCTGCTTATTGGAAAATAACTCCTTTTACAGAATATGATTTCGCAAAAGATATGCTGCAGCAGTTTGCAAGCGATCGCTATTTATTTACTTTAGTGGGAGTGATTATCTTAATGGTAGCTTGCTGTAATATCGTTTCGCAACTTGTGATTTTAGTTGATAACAAAAAAAAGGAAATTGGCATTTTATTAGCTATGGGGGCTAGTAAAAAAAGCATTCTTTTCATTTTTGGATTCTGCGGGATGATCATGGGATTAATGAGTAGCTGTATTGGAATTGCAGCCGGGCTATTTACATTAAGACATCTAGATCTTGTTATTTCTACTTTAAGTCTTTTACAAGGACAAGCGTTACTAAATCCTGTTTTTTTTGGACAAACAATCCCTTCTGCATTTAGTTCTCAAGCTATCCAATTTGTATTCATTGCAACTCCTATTTTATCTTTATTTGCAGCTCTTGCCCCTGCTATAAAAACATGCTACCTAAATGTAAGTGCTATCTTGAGGTCTGAATAATGACTATTTTACTAGCTAAGAATTTGAAAAAATCTTTTTCTTATCCTTGTCAAACAGAATTACTAAAAGGAATTGATTTAACTATTAATCATCAAGAGTCTTTAGCAATTGTAGGGAAGTCTGGAGCTGGAAAAAGCACTCTATTGCATATTTTAGGTACATTAGATACCCCATCTGAAGGTGAACTAATCATCAGTGGCGTAGCTACAAAAGAAGAAAGCTGTTATGCAATACGTAAAAAAAAGCTAGGATTTGTTTTTCAATCCCAATATCTTTTAGAAAATTATAGCGTAATTGATAATGTGATTATGCCAGCAAAAATTGCACGTATGCGTTTTAATAAACAAGAACTTGGGTTACGTTTATTATCTGCTGTTGAGCTGCAAAAACATGCTCATCTACCTGTTAAATTTCTCTCTGGTGGAGAAAAGCAAAGACTTGCTATTGCGCGTGCTTTATGCAACAATCCCGATCTTATTTTAGCAGATGAGCCAACCGGAAGCCTGGATTCCTTTCATGCAGAAATAGTTTATGACATGCTTCTTCGTCTGGTTAAAAAACAAGGCAAAAGTATAATTATTGTAACTCATGATCTAAAAGCCGCAAATTTATGTGATAGAGTGCTCATTTTAAAAGATGGCTTTTTATCCGAAGTTACAAATAAAATAAATTTATAAAAAGACTAAGAAAATATGGACATTGCAATTATTGGCGCTGGGTATGTTGGTCTGGTAACAGCAGCTTGCTTTGCTGAAATGGGACATCATGTCATTTGCTTAGATATTAATAAGCAAAAAATTCAAAATTTACAAAAAGGCATAATCCCTATTTATGAGCCTGGCCTAAAAGAGTTGATTGAACGCAATGTAGAAGACGGACGCTTAAGCTTTACTACAGATTATCAGTTAGCTACTGCAATCTCTCAAGTTTGTTTTATCGCCGTAGCAACCCCTTCTAAAGCAGATGGTAGCTGTGATCTCTCCTATGTTTTTTCAGCGGCCACTTCTATAGCTGAGCATATGAAGCACCAACTCCTCATTGTCAATAAATCAACAATACCTGTAGGCACTGCCTCTTTGGTCAAGCAACATATTGCACAAATTCTCAAAGAAAGAAATGCACTCATCGGTTTTGATGTCGTTTCTAATCCTGAGTTCTTAAAAGAGGGTAATGCAATCAATGACTGCATGAAGCCCGATCGTATTATTATTGGGGTTGATAATCTCGACAGCGCTAAAATCATGCGAGAGATTTACTCTGCTTTTACTATCAACCACGATCGAATCTTAGTTATGGCACCTTCTTCTGCAGAACTGGCAAAATATGCAGCAAATGCCATGCTTGCTTTGCGAATCTCTTTTATGAATGAACTCTCTAGCTTATGTGAAAAAACAGGTGCTAATATTAATGATATACGCATAGCCATTGGTGCAGATCAAAGAATTGGTTACCATTTCTTATACGCTGGAATAGGTTATGGGGGGTCTTGTTTTCCAAAAGATATTAGGGCTCTTTGCGCTACGGCAGAAACATATGATTTAGATCTATCATTAATGCGAGCTACCGAAAATGTGAATACACAGCAAAAAAAAGTACTTGCAGATAAAATTTGTCGTTATTTTAGCCAGTTTAACGGGATTTTTAATAAAACCATTGCAATCTGGGGGCTTTCCTTTAAACCTCACACAGATGATATTCGAGAATCCCCTGCACTTTCTCTCATTGAAACTTTACTCTCGCAAGGAGCTAATTTACGCCTGTTTGATCCTGTAGCTATGCCAGCTATGCGTGAGCGTTTAGGCCCTTGCCATCAAGTAACTTTTTGCAAGGATGAATATGAAACTGTGCAAGGAGCTGATGCCATCGTGCTTGCTACAGAATGGCGACAGTTTCGTTACATTGATTTTACTAAAATCATTCCTTTTTTGCGTCATCTAGCTTTCTTTGATGGACGCAATCAATATCAACCAAAAGAAATGGAAAAATTAGGTTTTGCTTATTTTGGAATTGGCATACCAACAGATTACTCCCATAAGCAACCAAACACTCAGAAAATAAATGAGAAAAATATCATTTCTATCTCAAGCACAAACCGAACTTGAAGAAGCATTAGAAAAACTAGTTAGCCCTAAGCTAACTACAACATATGCATCTCTTTTTTCTTCTGCACGCTATTCTCTTTTAGCCCCTGCTAAGCGCTTACGTCCTCTATTATTAATAGCAGCAGCATCTACTTTCAAGGTTCCCCTTTCTCAAACGATCCTGCCCGCTTGTGCTATTGAGTTCATACATACCTATTCTCTTATTCATGATGATTTGCCGTGTATTGATAATGATGATATGCGAAGAGGAAAACCCACACTACATAAAGCATACCCAGAGTGGCAAGCCTTGATTACAGGAGATTATCTACTTACCTATGCCTTTGAGATCCTTTCCTCTCTTCCTTCTTATTGCACTGAGCAAAAGCTGAACTTAGTCCAACTCTTTGCAAAAAGATCAGGCGCGGATGGATTAATTGGAGGGCAAGTAATCGATCTGTTGATAGATAGAAAAAATATTTCATGGTCGATCTTGCAACAAATGCATCAAGGAAAAACAGCAGCTTTAATTTCCGCTGCTCTCGAAGCTGGAGGTATCCTTGGCAAAGCTTCTGATCGAGATATGCAACTTTTATACAATTGTGGGCAAAAAATTGGACTTGGATTTCAAATAGTTGATGATTTACTCGATATAGAAGAAGAAAATAAAACCACAGCGGTTACTCTCTTAGGTAAAATTCAAGCTAAACAACTCGCAGAAAATCTGCTTAAGGAAGCGCTAGAGCAGCTTGATCAATTAAGCTGTCCAGCTCCTCTAATCCAAGAGCTTTTACATAAGATGATTCATCGGCGTGTATAATTTAAGGCTCTTTAATAATTACAAAGCTTGTTTTCTCTTTCCGACCACTGCTTTTTCTGACCTCGCCAACTAATTTTTTTTAAAACTATTTCAAGAATACTCTTAGAATTTTTATCATCTTTTTTATTCCAAAGAGGGAAATAATAATCACATCATTCCCATTTAGGATATTCTATGGGTAACATACGCCACTGGCAACCACTTTTTAAAATGTACAAAATTCCACAAAAAATATCCTATAGATCAACTATTCGTGGACGTGTTTTTTTGCGTGTAGACTCAAGTATTAGATGGATTTTGCTAAATTGGTTACGAGAAATATCGCTTGGATAAGAGTGGGTCATAATTACCTCCAAAGATTTTATGAAAACTATCTTTATGCCTTATTGAAAAGATTTTAAACAGGCTCTAAGCAAAAACCCTCTTGCGTGTTGTTTAAAGAACATTTATAGATTTTTTAAACTTTATATTAAAATAATTCTTTGTTATCATGCATTATCTTTTTAATTGAGTACTCAATAAGCATGGCTTTTTTTAAAGCAACCAAGGAAGTATAAAAAATGACAATCTCTAGGATTTTCAGCAGTTTTTATAATTTATATTCACAAGCAGAAGCACCTGTAGAAGTAGCAAAGATCCAGGTGCCAATACAAGAAGAAGTTCCAAAGGAAGGCAAAGTTCACACCTGGAACTTAGTAAACGGAGATAATGCACATCTCATGTGCAATAATGGTAAACTTGAATGCCATTTTATAACTAGCAATGGTGCTATTACTATAAATGATATTGATCCTCCTGCTTCTTTTACCCAGGAGCAAGCAATTCATTTTTTATTAGAATTATGCCCTAGCCTTTCAGAAAGCAATTGTATTCAATTCATAGAATATGGAGAAGAAATCCACACTTGGCATTTAAAGGATGGTCGTAAAGCTCACCTTACCCGCCGTAATGACCAACTGGAGTGTTACATTATAAATGATAAAGAAACCATCATAAGCCAAATTGATCCGCCTGATTGGCTTACTCCAGAAGAAGCAATTAATCGTTTATTAGAAATGTATCCTATTCTTCACGAAGATAACTCTGTTAAATTTATAGAGAACCAAGAAGAGCTGCATACTTGGGAAGTAAAGTATGGTAATCCTGTTACTCTTTTTCGTGTGGGTGAAGAAGTAGGATATAGAACAGTATATGGAGAAAATGAAGTTACAAGAACCTTTTCAATGCCGGATAAATTATCTTTATTCGAAGGAATAGAATGGATAAAAAAAAGATATCCTCATGTTTACCCTATCAAAGAAAATGGAGAGAAAAGCTGTAATGTCAAATTTAAAGAAAAAATAATAGAACAAAAGAGCTCTCTGGATGAAAAGATTCTTTTAGATATGAATCACTGGTGTATCACCTTAATGAATGCCGATAACAGCAATGAGTGTCCTTGTAGCTGGATGGGACATGCATCGCTTATTATTGAGACAGTTGAAGAGGAAGGATATTTTATTAGAATTGCGCACCTTATAAAAACAGCAGGAAAAGCCGATATTATTTTTTCTGAAGTTCCTCGAAAAAAACTAGTAGATTGGGCAAGAGAAGTTTCAAAAAGTCAAACTTGGAGTAGGCCTAAGGAACATCTTCAGGATATGATAGATCAAATCTATAGAGAAATTATTGCTCAAAGAAATAAAGATCCATTAGTGTTTTTTAGACTGGATGCTGGTAGATTAGAAGAGCTGTGGGCTACATTTGTAAGAGCACGGCAAGAAAACCGACCATTTGGAATAGAAGAAATTCTTCGCCAAAGAGAGGTTGTCCGTTATGTTATGGGCATGGAAGGAAGAGCCTTCTATAATTGTATAGAATATTCCCGTAGGAACTTATCCTTAGCAGGAATAGAAATACCTGTACCGCAAAGAGGCTTACTCAGCAATATCGTTTTACCAACACCAGTTCTTTATGTGGGATCTAGGCTTAAAGCAGTAATCCAAGAGGTGAGTTTAGCTACTTTATGGGTTGGAGGACCTGTAGGAACGTATGCGCTGCTAGGGCATCTTTTTCCTTTAGCGTCAAACCTTGATCTTATTAGAGAAGTTGCCTTACCTGCTCTAGTCGAGCTTGCTTTCGCATATAATAGAGAACAAGATAATCAACAAATACAAGAGTAAAAAAAATATGACCATAAGTTTACAAGCTGCATTACACAATATTCAAACCTATCAAGAACTATTGCCTATCGCTAAAAATCTTCATGCAAGACTTTCACCTTGGGGCTATCAATACATTACCATTACCGATCAAGCATCGATGCAGGGCACGATTTCCATTGGTGCTGTCGTAGAAAAAACCATGCAGATTAGACAAAAAATGGAACAAAACGCCATTAAGTTCACGCCAGAAGAAAAGCATGCTGTTACTTTATTATCTAAGGAGGTTTCTCGTTTATATGGGGAAGATAAAGCTAATTGTGAACAAGCAGATACATTAACAACTACATATAGATTTGTTATAAGTACGATTTTTTGGATGAACCATCAGTCTAAATGGCCTTCTTATGAAAAGCAATTGCAACAACCTTTATCGATAAAGGTGACAACCGCAATAGATAAAGCCCAAAACTATCAGGAACTATTAGCTGTTACTGAGCATCTAGATGCAGGTCTTACTTGGTGGGGATTTCAACATGCTTATGATGAAAGAATTCCTCCATCAGCTAATCAAGAAGCGGTCTATACCGGAATGATTACAATTGGTTCTATGGCAGAAAAAGCCATAAAAATTCGAGAAAAAATGAAACAAAATGGCATAGGTTTTAACACAGATGAAAAAGAAAGTGTTCTTTTGTTTTGCAGGAAGATTTTTCTTATATATGAAAAAGACAAAAACAATTGCGATCAAGCTAATAGATTCACGACAGTATGTAGATTGGTTATGAAAGTGCTTTTTTGGATGAGCCATCAGTCTAAATGGGGGAGACTTTATGAGGTAGCGCAAAAAGAAGATTCAATAACCTATCCAGAAGAATTATCAAAAGACTTACCCGGATCTGTATACGAAAGGCCTATTAATTTACCAAAAGAAAAAAAGTTTGAATATACGCAGTGGTATCCATATGATAACTATCAATTAAAAACCGCATTACATAATATTCAAACTTAACAATGCAATTACTATGCATTAAAGATCACGGGGTCTCTTGAGTGTAATAGACAAGACTTAAATTGACACTTAGTGGTAAATAGCAAAGAAAAACAGCTTTTGCAACTAAGGCATCATGCCTTGGTTGCAAAAGCAGAACTAAAGAGGTAATTTATGAAGGCCCTTTCAACCTCGAAGTGCACAAAAAAGAACATATAAATACTTGAAAAAACATCTATTGTGCACCCGAGCATAGCATGTTTGTAGATAATCTCCTAAACACTTCTAGTGGAGTTTCGAAGTTGAGAGCCTTTCTAGGTCTGTTATTTAGTATAAGTTTCCACCCTTTCCATATCCTTGGAAGTCGTATCTAAAAAGCTTTGTGTTTTAGGAAAATATTGCCTAACTAGTCCGTTTGTATGCTCATTTAAGCCTCTTTCCCAAGAATGGTAGGGCGTTGCAAAGTAGAAGTCTGTCTCTAGCTCGAAACTAACCATTTGGTGATAGGCAAATTCTTTTCCGTTGTCTGCTGTTAATGTGTGTACAAAATCTTTGATAGGTTTAAGTTGTTCAATTAACGCTTGACTTACTTCCTCTGCAGTTTTATGAGAAACTTTGGCGAGCTTAATTTAGCTTGGAAGTTCTTTCTACCATTGATACAATTACGCCTTTATGTCCTGCCCCTATGACTGTATCTAGTTCCCAGTCTCCTAAACGAGTCCTTTTTTCTACAATACTTTGCCTCGACCTAGCTACTTACTAATAGACACTATTTATGCCTCAATCACATGCAATTTGTGCCTCTTCCTAACCACTTCAAAAGCTTTAACAGCTCCTTCCTCACAATGAAATTCCTGATTTTCAAAATGCCACAGAACTTGCTTTAGCTTCTTCTCTAAAGTTTTCTTCTCTCACAAATATGCTTGTTCTGAAAACACCAACAGCCATCTTTGCTCAATTCCTCCATACAAAGACTTAAAGCCTGAGGTTTTGTATCCTTTTTCTCGGTTCTCCCAAACGATTTCTTCCTCTGTTTTTTCTATTAGTCTTCTTGCTTCAGTAATTGTTTCGCGGACGCATGTAACCCATATGTAGTCATTATTTTTCAATAACTTGTCTTTCGTATACAAAGCAGAATCTGCAACCCATTTAAAAAAATTTTCCACATCTATTAGATCAGTTATAGTTATTTAAAATATTATTGATAAAGTTGTATATTTTTCTCCAACAAAATATATGGAGGTAGAGAAATGCCTAAACCTTATTCAATGGATCTA
>NZ_JAAVTY010000033.1:0-12731 GCF_018642185.1 Candidatus Rhabdochlamydia sp. W815
GGAAGCTCTTAAGGGAAAAGACGGTATACAATCGATATTACGAAACGTCGGTGACTTTTTTTCAGGCAATTAGAGGATTCTTCTTAGAAGAGATACCGAAAATAACAGATATTTTGAAATGTAGGATAAACGACAAGTTTCAAGTCGTTGACTTGAACCCCATTAAGCTAGCCGTTTGAATCGGCACTAATATATATCTGAGTATTTTTTATCAAACTAATTACTAGCTTTAAGTACTTCCATAAAAGCAGACTGAGGGATATTCACCTTGCCAATTTCTTTCATTTTCTTTTTACCTTCCTTCTGCTTTTCCCATAATTTGCGTTTACGCGTGATGTCTCCACCGTAGCATTTAGCAGTGACGTTTTTAGTCAATGCGCGGATGGTTTCACGGGCTACAATTTTCCCTCCAATAGCAGCTTGGATTGGCACTTTAAATTGTTGCATGGGGATTACATCGACTAGTTTTTTACAGATAGCTCTTCCTTTAGCTTCAGCTTTTGTGCGGTGAACAAGACAGGAAAAAGCATCCACAGGCTCTTCGTTAACGCGAATCTCTAATTTTACCATATCGCTGATCTCATATTTTTCAAACTCGTAGTCGAAAGAACCATAGCCTCGAGTAACCGATTTCAGTTTATCATTAAAATCGATGATAATTTCATTTAAGGGGAATCTATAAGTTAATAGTAGCCTCTTTGCATCGATTGTTTCTGTTTTAGTGAGCTCTCCGCGTTTATCCATTCCTAAACTCATAATAGCACCTAAGTATTCAGAATGAGTCATGATATGACAAATTACCCAAGGCTCTTCAATGTATTCAATAAAAGTAGGATCGGGATAATGTGCCACATTATCAATCAGCAGATTTTTACCATCGGTTAGGGTAAATTTATAGACAACACTGGGAGCTGTTGTGATGATGTCTAAGAGAAACTCTCTTTGAAGTCTTTCAAAAATGATTTCCAAATGTAGAAGACCTAAGAATCCGCAGCGGAAACCGAATCCTAAAGCCATACTGCTTTCTTGTTCTACATGCAGAGCAGAGTCATTGAGCTGGAGTTTGAAAAGAGCGTCTCTTAGCATTTCAAAATCGGAAGAATCAACTGGATAAATACCTGCAAAAACAACAGGGAAAATCATCTTAAATCCAGGTAAAGGATCAATAGCTGGTTTGCGAGAAGAAGTGATAGTATCACCGATTTTCACATCGGCTGTATTTTTAATATTTGCTAGAAGATATCCCACTTCTCCAGGCCTTAATACATCAACTGGTTTTTCTTTCGGTGAAAAAACACCTACTTCTAGAACTTCAAAGACCTTGTCTGTAACCATCATTTTAATTAGGGTTTTATTATGAATCTCTCCACTCATGACGCGTATATAGACGGTAACCCCGCGATATGGGTCGTAGTGAGAATCAAAAACCAGTGCACGAAGGGTATCGTTTAAAGGTTCGGAGGGGGGGGGGATAAAAATAAGGATTTGTTCTAAAATATCTTTAATTCCTATTCCGGTTTTAGCAGAACATAAAATGGCATGAGATGTATCCAAACCAATGACATCTTCAATTTGCTGTTTTACTCCTTCTACATCAGCAGAGGGAAGGTCTATCTTATTGATTACAGGAAGAATTTCTAAGTTGCGTTCAATGGCTAAATGCACATTTGCTAAGCTCTGAGCTTGTACACCTTGTGCTGCATCAACGACAAGTAAAGCTCCTTCACAAGCAGAAAGAGAACGAGATACTTCGTAGGAAAAGTCTACGTGCCCTGGAGTGTCTATGAAATTCATTTGATAAATTTTATCGTCATCTGCTCGGTAATACATCGTAACAGGATGTGCTTTAATCGTAATCCCGCGCTCTCTTTCTAGGTCCATATCATCTAAAACTTGATCTTGCATTTCACGAGCGGAAATGGTACCGGTAATTTCTAATAATCTATCTGCAATCGTGGATTTTCCATGATCGATATGCGCAATAATAGAAAAATTGCGAATCTGTTTGCGATTGTATGTAAACATGAAGGTCCTAAAGAATTAAAGTCGATGCTATTCTACTAATTTTGGCTAAAGTGCTCAATATCAATTATTGCATTTGTCTTCAAATAAAAAACCCCTTTTCCGTATGGACAGAAAAAGGGTTTTTATCAAAGAGTAAAAGGAAAAAACTTTAGCTAGTAGTTACCTCTTGCTCTACATTTGATTTAACGGCTGCTTCTGTTGAAATGGATTCAGCTGCAAGTTTGGCTTGCTCATCTTTCTCAGCACTTAGTTTGGTAAATTGCTTACCAAGAGAGTTTGCTGCAAATATCCAACCAAGGATAATCACTAACAAGATACCACCAATATAAGGAGTAACAGCTCCTAAAGAACCAAAGGTTACTATTAACCCTTGTTGTATAAGCGATCCACCAGATTTACCTAATCTAGCTCCTACAACGTCAATAGCAGCTTTTCCTTTAACCTTTGATTCTTGATCAAGGGGGATATAAGCCATTTCTTTTGTAGGATCGAATAAGGAGTACTTAGCGGATTTACTCATGATGTTTTGAGCAGTACCAAATATCACAGCTAGCATTAGAGGTGTTGTTCCCAGAAGAGCAATCATGCCTGCTAAAGAATCGCGAAAAATCACGAATGAGAAGAAACCCACTCCTGTAACCAATAGAACAATCGGAGTAATCAAAGCACCGACTTTCCAACCAAAACGACGAGTTACATTACCTCCGACAAATAACATCATAAAGATGGTTATAGCTCCTGTAATTGTAGAGAATTGTCCCATAAAGGCTTGATAGTCATTGCCATTAGGATATTGGAGCTTTAATTGTCCTTTCCAGGTTACCTCTACCAAATTGATCGCAATTCCATAGGCAATTACTAAAACGGCAATGCAGCCAATGTATTTAGAACGAGTTAGGAATAAAAAGCTCTCTTTAAGAGACATTTTGGGTTTTTCTTTCTTTACACGGCGAAGTTCGTTAGGATCGTAAAATCTGCTATCTGTTAAGACATTCTTGTCGATCCATCTATAAATTGCCATAATGATAAGACCTGAAAGGCATACCATACCAACCATGTAATTTATGGTAATTCCCCATGCATCAATTCCCGCAGCAAGCCCTTTTTGCATTTTTGAGAAGTAAATAATAGCAGGACCAGAAAAGAGCATGGCTACGTTTGCTCCTAACCCAAATAAAGTATAAAAACGTTTAGACTCAGACACTTTGGTAATGTCATTAGCAAAACCCCAGAAAAGTAAGGATATAGCTACGCTTCCCCATAATTCTGCCATCACATAGAAAAGGGAGAAGGTCCAATTTCTAAGCATGGAAATCATTCCGCTAAACCCTTGAGGAAGGATTGTTTGTAGCTTGTCGGCTAGATCATTAGGATGGAAAAATTCACGGTTTGGATAAAATACGAGAGCAAATAAAGCAAAGTACCCAATGAAGAGAGAGATCGTGGAGTAAAAAAGCTTTTGTTTGCTAAAGATATTACTCAATTTAGAATAAACGATCATGAAAAGCACAGCCATAGGCAAAACTGCCCATACCTTTAAAAAAGGAAGGGTTTCAGCACCAGAACCTGGGGCTGTAACAATTAGAGCATCTTTAGTATCTCGCAAAATTGTGTAGTTGAAGTTAATGAAGAAGAAGAGAAAGAACATGGGGAGTAACTTTTTCAGCTCGAAATTATGCACGGGCCAAAGAAAGGATCTCCATTTTCCAAATTCTGTTTTTTTTGTTTCTGACATATAATATAATCCTTTAGACAAGATTCAAACAATTTTTTTTGTAAATTGAAGTCGATTGCGATAGGCTTAAAAATATTTTAAGCGAATAATGTTTGACATTTCAAATCTACGATATAACTAATCAATTATACCACAAATTTATTTCTTTTCAAGGGTAATTTATGGAATGTTAAGAGTTTATTTATTCAGGTAAATGGTTTTTTTAATTTTAAAACATTGATAATGAGATAAATAAGAAAAACACCTGCTTTTTTAAGTTATTAAAAAGCCAACAAACAGGTGTTTTTAGATAAATTACTTGTTGCCTTGCATAGCAGAGAGAATATCCATTAGAGAAGCATTAGTAGGTGGATTTTGTTGAGTATTTAAGGACTCTACATAGGCATTCCACAAATCAGGCTCCACTCGAGAATGACGAATAGAAGCAATTAATTCTCTTTTACAAGTTGCTAAAGATTTTTTAGGGGCTAAAATGGAAACCATTTCTTTATCTCCAGCTAAACGAGCAATATTGAGCATTCTTTCAATTTGATTACGGGTAAAGGTGAGCTGATCGCGACGTTTGCGAGAGCCTCTAGCAGCGCGTTGTTTAGGAGGGACAGTAGCAGGTCTTTCTGAATTAATAATATATTTTTCGAGCATAGAACCCAGTTCATGAGGTTGGCGCGTTTTCATTTTTCTTAAAGTAAAATGATGCATATAACCACCTGATGTCATCGGTAAATACTTGCAGAGGTCATTCTCTTTTCTTCCATTGACTTTTTTAATTGCTTTTGCGATAATTTCTTCAATTTCTTTTAAATTTTTTGTTTTATGCTCGACTATGTCTTCTTTATGGCTCATAAGAGGCGTCCC
The DNA here is from genome assembly GCF_018642185.1 of Candidatus Rhabdochlamydia sp. W815. NCBI lineage: Bacteria > Pseudomonadati > Chlamydiota > Chlamydiia > Parachlamydiales > Candidatus Rhabdochlamydiaceae > Candidatus Rhabdochlamydia > Candidatus Rhabdochlamydia sp. W815. The sequence continues at coordinate 4,616 of NZ_JAAVTY010000033.1, forward strand.
TTTTTGTTGCAAATTGTTTTCCTTTGAGTCTTTGGATTAAACTAAATTGTTTCTTTATTTTCAATCTTAATTTTACAGATAACTAATACAGTTATGAATTTATCTTTTTTAAATGCTTAAGATTCTCTATATGACTTTTAAATTTCAAAGCAATTTCCTTTGATTTTATGACAAGGTTCTTTTTTTGCAATAATTATTTGTATCTTACAAAAAATCTTTAAAAAGATTTAGTCTATTCAGAATTTTTTAAAATTCCGCTTAATTTTTAAGACAGATGTTTGCTAATTTATTCCCATTCAATTTGAAAACAAAGTCATTTATATATTCTAAGGGCATATTGCTAATATCGCTTAGCTTTTTAGTTTTGCATTTGAATTTTGGAATGAAAGGGTTTAGGATTACTCCGTGTTTAGAAATAATTACGGGTTTACTAATCTGACAATAATTGATAAAATGACTTTTTTTAAAAAGTTAGAGCTTGGTCTAAATGATTAATAAGTGGATAAGAATAGTGGGATCTTTTCTTTCTATAGCATGTTTAAGCGGTCTTTTTCTGCTATCTTGTTGTAGTAAAACGAGGGTATCGTCAAATCTATTTAATCAATGGATGCAATCTAGTGATAAAATTAAAGTGTTATCTACTGTAGCTATGATAGATGATATTGTAAGACAAATTGGACAAGAAAAAGTTTTACACATGTCTCTTATTTCAGGTCAAATAGATCCTCATAGTTACGAAATGGTCAAAGGAGATGATGAAAAACTCCGGATGGCAACTATTGTGTTTTATAATGGTTTGGGTTTGGAACATGGAGCTAGTTTAAGTAATCATTTATTGAATCATAAAAATGCCATTGCTTTAGGAGATGTAGTAGCTCGCCTAGTTCCAAAAGAAATTATTTATATAGACAGGACAGTTGATCCCCATATCTGGATGGATATTTCATTATGGAGTCTAATCATAGATCCCATCGTACAAGAATTCTCTAGATTAGACCCTGAATCGGCAGAATTTTATAAGAATAACGGAAAAAATCTTTTAGAAGCGATGCAAAGAATGGACAAAAAGATTTACCATGCAATGCATGAAATCCCTTCATCTCAACGCTATCTTGTTACAAGTCATGATGCATTTAATTATTTTACGCGAGCTTATTTAGCAAATCCTGATGAAGAGTATTGGCAAAGCCGAGTAAATGCACCGGAGGGTTTAGCTCCAGATGGACAATTAAGCTCAAGCGATATCCAATACATTGTAAATTTTTTATTAGAAAAGCATATCCGGACGGTTTTCCCTGAGTCCAGTGTTAATCGAGATGCATTGAACAAGATCATTCACGATTGCCAGAAAAAAGGACTCAAGGTCCATATGGCCAGTTCTTCTCTTTATAGCGATTCAATGGGAGGAAAAGATAGCGGGGCCAGTAATTACTTGGATATGATGTGGTATAATACAAGTACAATTCTTTCAGAATGGGAAAAAAACTAAGGGCTTACATGCAAAATGCTATTGAGGTAGAAAATATTACTGTGACTTATGGAAAAATAGCGGTTCTTTGGGACATTAATTTAACTATTCCAAAAGGCAAACTCGTGGGAATTATTGGGCCTAATGGAGCAGGAAAAAGCACTCTTTTAAAGGCTATGTTAGAAATGGTTGATGTGTTATCGGGTACCATTACTTTTTTGGATCAGCCTTTTAAAAAATCTCGTAAGAAAATTGCCTATGTACCCCAACGCTCTTCTGTAGATTGGGATTTTCCTATTACAGCTTTTGAGCTTGTTTTGATGGGTAGATATAACAAGATAGGATATTTGAAATGGCCTAAAGCAGCGGATAGAGAAGCTACAAAAAAGGCATTGGGCCTAGTAGGGATGCTCTCTTTTGCAAATAGACAGATTAGCCAATTGTCAGGAGGACAACAACAAAGGCTATTTATTGCTCGAGCTCTTATGCAAGAAGCAGAATTTTATTTAATGGATGAGCCTTTTGCAGGAGTTGATATAGCAACAGAGAAAGCTATTGTGGTTTTGATGAATAAGCTCAGGGAACAAGGAAAAACTCTACTTGTTGTGCATCATGATTTATCAACGGTAAAAACCTATTTTGATTGGGTCATTTTATTAAATACATGTTTGATTGCAAATGGTCCTGTGCAGGAGGTTTTTTGTTCTGATATGATTATGCGTACTTTTGGAAGATCACATGTTTTATTAGATGAGGCGGCTCATTTAACACAAAATAAGACCACAGGGATATCGTGATTTTATCTTCTGTGTGGCAGTTTTTTTCCGATCCTGTTTTACAAGCACCAACAATAGCTAGCATGCTGATGTGTTTGTCAAGTGCTATTGTAGGAGTCATTGTTCTTATGCGCAAGCGCTCTTTGTTAGGAGAGGCTCTATCCCATGCGGCTTATCCAGGGGTTATTTTATCTTTGCTCTTTTTATCCACTTTTTTCCCTGGACAATACGATTTGGTTTCCTTAAGCGTTTTAGTCGGAGGGTTTATTTCTGCTTGTATAGGTTTATGGTTTCTCGAAAAGATGCAGAAATTAACTAGAGTAAAAGATGATGGAGCCCTGTGCTTTATTCTTTCTTCTTTTTTTGGAATAGGAGTTTTATTTGCAAGTCGTATGCAAACGACAAATGTCATTTATTATAAAATGGCACAAATGTTTCTATATGGACAAGTAGCTACTATGACTCAGTCCCATATTTGGATTTATGCAGGGTTAACTTTGGTTGTTATAGCTATTATCTTGCTTTGCTACCGACCTATTATTCTTGTTTTGTTTGACCGGGATTTTTCAAGGGTTTTAAATACTTCTGTACGATTGATTGAAACGATATTATTTTTCCTTCTTGTCTTAGCGATTGTCATTGGGATTCGAAGTGTAGGTGTTGTTTTGATGTCCGGTATGTTGATTGCACCCTCTGTTGCTGCACGTCAATGGAGCAATCGATTAAGTAAGATATTTATTTTATCTGCTATTTTTGGAGCTGTTAGTGGATTTTTAGGTAATTACTTATCTTTTGAAGTACCTAAATGGTTTGGTAATGAGAGGTTTTCTTTTCCAACAGGACCTATGATTCTATTAGTAGCTATATTTTTAGCTTTTTTCTCCTTACTTTTTAGCCCTACAAGAGGTTTTGCATTTCGCTTATGGCGAATTGCTAGATTTCGATGGAATTGCAAGGAAGAAAACCTGCTTAAATTGCTGTGGAAGTTGCAGCTTCAAGAAGGGTTGTCCAAAAAAGAGATACAAGCAAAATCTAGTTTGTCCTATGTTCATACCACTCTTCTTCTTGGATACCTTAAGCAACAAGGATGGCTAAAAAAAATAGATTTTAAGTATAATTTAACTAGCGATGGGGTCCAAAGAGCAGCAAGGGTTATACGTTTGCATAGACTGTGGGAGGCATATTTAGTTTATTTAGGACAGGGTATAGAGAAAGTACATCGAAGTGCGGAAGGGATGGAGCATATCATCAGCCCAGAGATAGAAGCTCAGCTTACAGAGCTTTTAAATGATCCTAAACAAGATCCTCATTCGCAGCCCATTCCAGCAAGGGAAACAACATTATGAATCCCTATTTTGCTAAAGATTTTTTTTCTTTTTTTGCAATATTTATACAACGCTTATTTCTCTTTTTTAGCGGACAGCTCTCTATGGCAGAAATAGTATCCGATGAATTACAGATCTTTGTATTAAGCTTAATCTCTTGTACAAGCGCAATTGTGGGAAGTTTGCTCGTCTTAAAGAAAAGCACTATGTTAGCAAATAGTTTATCTCATACGGTTTTATTAGGGATTAGTGTGGCTTATTTAATGGTGGCCTTTTTCTCTCAACAACAAACCCAGGTTGTCATTGGGGTTTATGTTTTATTATTAGCAGCTTTTATCACAGCTATACTTACAACTGTACTTACACAATTTCTCATTCATTCTTTAAGATTGCAAGAAGATGCAAGTATTGGGCTTATATTTACTCTTTTTTTTGCCTTAGGTGTGACAATTGTAACTATGTATACAAAGAGCACACATTTAGGAATAGAAGCTGTCATGGGTAATGTAGATGCTCTGCATCTAGATGATTTAAAACTTATTTCTTGGGTTGTTTTATTAGATATATTTGTAGTAGGGATCTTTTTCAAAGAATTTAAAATGGTTATTTTTGATCCTTGCTTTGCAACGGTTTTAGGAGTAAGGCCTTCTCTATTTCATTATCTGTTAATGGGTTTAACTGCGGCTACTGTGATTGGAGCGTTTCGTGCTGTGGGGGTTTTATTGGTGTTAAGCTTGCTTGTCGGCCCTGTTCTCATTGCACGGATTTTTACAAAACGCTTAAAGCCCATGATCTTCTACTCTTGTATGATTGGATCTTTTTCTTCTCTATTAAGTGTAGCTATGGCCAGACATTTACTCTCTGTGCATGATATGTCCTTATCTACAGCTGGCCTTGTTGTATTTGTGATCACGGTTATTTATTCTGCTTCTTTATTGTTTATTAAAATAAAAAGATCCGTCACTCTCTCTAGATTAGCTAAACAAAAAAAATACTTAGAATTAAGATGAGTACTGTATGAAGCAAAAAAATGTAGTTATTTTAGGCAGTACCGGCTCCATTGGAACCCAAACTTTAGATGTCATTGATCATCTTAAACCTGAGGGTTTCAAGCCAATTGCATTAGCTGCTCATTCTCAAATTGATCTTTTGGAACAACAAGCACATAAATGGCAGCCACAGATCATTGCAGTTTATGATCAGAAAAAAGCATTTGAACTACAAAAACGCCTGCCCCAACAAAAAATTGTTACAGGTATAGAAGGATTAAAAGAGGTAGCCTCCCTTCAAGAAGCTGATATCGTTGTATCCGCTATGTCTGGAAGTGTAGGGATAGAGCCTACTTTAAGCGCTCTAAAGGTGGCAAAAAACGTAGCTTTAGCTAATAAAGAAGTTCTAGTAGCTGCAGGGGAACTCATCATGCGTACTGCGAAAGAACATGGAGCTTCTGTCCTTCCCATCGATAGTGAACATAGCGCTTTATTTCAGTGCTTAGAAGGAAAAGATCATAAGTCTGTGAGAAGATTGCTTTTAACCGCATCTGGTGGACCTTTTTTAGGCTATTCTCGCGATAAGCTCTGTCAAGTCACGCTAAAAGAAGCCCTTATGCATCCTACTTGGCAGATGGGGGTAAAAAATACTATTGATTCCTCAACTTTAATGAATAAAGGTTTAGAATTGATCGAAGCGCATTTTTTATTTGGTATTACATCTGAAAACATAGAGATTGTTATTCATCCGCAGAGTGTCATTCATAGTATGGTTGAGTTCATTGATGGTTCGATGTTGGCTCAAATGTCAGCTCCTACTATGTTAGTTCCTATTCAATACGCACTGAGCCATCCTAAACGTTATCCAGGCCTAATTGAGCGGTTTGATTATACAAATTTTTCCAAACTGGAGTTTTTGGCGCCGAATCCTAGTTTTAAATGTATAAATCTTTGTTATTACGCATTAAAGCAAGGAGGAACAACCCCTTGTTATTTAAATGCTGTGAATGAAATATTAGTGGAAAGATTTGTAAAAGGCGAAATTCTTTGGATAGATATTTCAGATAGATTAGAAAAACTATTAATGAAGTATCGACCAGAGAGAGAGCTAACTTTGGAAAAAATTCTAGAAACAGATAGACTTGGTCGTCTACATGCAAACTCTGTTTAAAAAGGTATAGGCATATATTATGATATTTAGCGTGATCTATTTTATTTTAGCAGCTTTTGGACTTGGTCTTATCGTATTTATTCATGAGTTTGGTCATTATTGGATGGCTCGAAAAGAAGGAATGAAAGTAGAAGTTTTTTCTATTGGATTTGGTAGTCCCATTTGCGATTGGCAATACCAGGGTGTGAAATGGCAGTTGTGCTGGCTCCCCTTTGGAGGATATGTACGAATTGCAGGAATGGAAAAAGAAGGAACTTTAGAGCCTTATCAAATCCCTAATAGTTTTTACGCAAAAAAACCTTGGGCACGAATTAAAGTCGCTTTTATGGGGCCTTTGATAAACGCTGTTTTTGCTTTATTCATATTTTGTATCTTATGGCTCTCTGGAGGAAGGCAAGATTCCTTTTCAGATCATACGCAAATTGTAGGTTGGGTTGATTCTGATTTAGAAGCTTGCTTTTCAGAGATCTATCCCGGGGATCGTATTACGCAAATTAACAATAAGCCTTTATCACAATTTAGACAGCTCTATGCGTATGTCGCTCTAGAAGAACAAGCCCCTAAGATTCAAGGGACCCAAATCAATTATCTAGATCAAAAACAACACCCTTTTACTCTAATTTGCAACGATACAAATCAACTAAAAGGAATAGAGAGAAGCAGATTGATTATGCAAGCTGTGCAACCTGCTAACTTTTTGATCTATTCTCAAAGCATAGGCGCTGTGAATTCAAGTATTCCTGCAGGATCTCCCATGGAAAATAGCGGGATCCAAAATAAAGATCGCATTGTGTGGGTAGATGGAGAGATTGTTTTCTCAAGGCAGCAATTAGTATCTACAATTAATCAAAAAAAAGCCTTGCTTACAATTAAAAGAGGTTCTGAGGTTTTTCTAACAAGAGTTCCTCGCTTAAGAGTTTCCGATTTACGGATAAATACATCTCAAAAAGATGAGATTAGCGATTGGCAAAACGAAGCTAAAATACAAGGCAAGCTAAATGATCTGTATTTTATTCCCTATCAAATCACCTCGGATTGCAAGGTAGATCACTTAATTTCCTTTTTCAATAATGATTCTCAAGAACAGATGCATGAATTAAAAAAAGGATCTTTTTTAGAAGTGCCTTTAGAAGCAAATGATCAAATCATAGCTGTTGATGGGGTAAGAATTCATTCAGGATATGAATTGCTAAACCAACTACAAACTCACTTAGTACAAATAGTTGTCTCTCGAGATAGCCAAGCGCTCGAGACTCTTTCTTGGAAAACAGCCGATAAAGCATTTATCGATCAAGTAGATTGGCGTGGACTTGGAAAGATTGTTCATTCCATTGGAACAGATGAGTTAATAAAAACAGTTGAAAATCTACATTTACTCAAACCAGTACAGCCTAAGCCATTTAATCAATTACCTTTGCCAGAATCTATCAAGATGTTTCATACGCATCAATTGCAAGAACAACGTAAGATGATTGATGCCATTGAAGATCCTAAGATTAAAGATCAAGCCTTAAAAACATGGCAAGATCAACAAAAAGAGCTTAGATTAGGTGTAAGTTTAGCTGATTGTAAAGTAAATTATAATCCTTCTCCTTTAGCGCTTTTTTCCAGCGCCTTTCAAGAAATGGGTAAAACAATAACGGCTCTTATGACTGGAATTTTAACCCCAAAGGCTCTAACAGGTCCAATTGGAATCGTAGAAATCATGCATACAAGTTGGGCTGAAGGAAGCAAAGAAGCTCTTTTTTGGCTGGGGATGATTAGTTTGAATTTAGGCGTTTTAAACCTGCTGCCTATTCCAATATTAGACGGAGGTCATATCTGTTTTTCTGTTTGGGAGTGGATGACTAAAAAACCGATCAAGGCAAAAACCATGCAGAAGCTGGTTATTCCCTTTGTCGTATTTTTAGTTACTCTCTTTATTTATCTTACCTATCAAGATCTCTCTCGGATTATAAAAAGGTTCTTGTAGATTGAAGGACACTTTTAAAAAAAAGTGTCTCTTTTAATCACTTAGCTTCAGAAGAAGGTAAAAGCATTCGATCACCCCATAGAGAGGGATAGTGAAAGGCAGGTTTGGGTTTATCATTTATATATTGGTTCCGATTCAATCGTATAAAAAAATATTTTGTTTTGTGTTAAGCTATTGAGCATGAAAAAACTGACCCCTAGCCAGAGAGCTGACTTAGAACACAAGTTAAAGCATCCAAAAGACTATTCTGAACGGAATAGGCTTTGTGTAATTTTGGGCTATGATGAGGGTATCTCAACAAAAAATCTTGCTAAAGCACTTCGGATAAGCCCTATCACTGTTCAGGAATACCTCAGAGAATATGATTCCGAAAATAAAACTGGAAGTAGCCCTCGAGGCGGTAGCAAATCAAAAC
>NZ_JAAVTY010000034.1:0-12632 GCF_018642185.1 Candidatus Rhabdochlamydia sp. W815
TTAGATCCATTGAATAAGGTTTAGGCATTTCTCTACCTCCATATATTTTGTTGGAGAAAAATATACAACTTTATCAATAATATTTTAAATAACTATACATTGACTTAACAGATATATGCATACTCACTAGGTCTTTCAGAAATGCTATGGCCCTCATTTTGGCATCCATCCTATTGTTGAAGATCTTGCTACTGAGTCTTTAGATGTAACTATACTCGTTTGCATTCAAATTAAGAGTTTGAATGTATAAACATTTTTCTATCCACGCAAAAGAACGCTCTACAACCCCTTCTTGAGAAATACACTTCATACTTTTACAGTTATTCCTAGAAAATGGGTTGTAGAGCGTTCTTTTGCGTGGATAGAAAAATGTCGCAGGCTATAGAAAAATTGCGAAAGAAAACTACATACAAGCCTGAATATGGTGGTTCTCGCTTTTATCGCTCTACTTTTGAAAAGATTTTAAACAGGATCTTAGAAATATTTCTTGTATAGAGTAATTGGGGATTATTTATTGACTAAAACCCAAAACTGAGGTTCTTACACTTTTGCATAAAGAACATTGTGCGACAAGCCTTTTGCTCGTTTGTATATTTATAGAGAAGAATTCTCAGATCGGTTAATCTAATGACCAAAGTATTTTAGGATGATCACAATGGTTCGCTGCGCTCATATTTCAGATCTACATTTTGCAAAACCGTCTTGGAAAATCCATCAATTTTTTTCTAAGAGATGGATAGGAAATGTTAACTTCTATCTACGCAGACGCTCCCAATTTTGTTTTGAAAATATACAATCGCTCCCTTTGCTTTTTAAACAGTTAGGGGTTTCTAAGGTACTGATTACAGGAGATCTAACTACTACTTCTGATGAAAAAGAATTTTTAATGGCGCAAGCTTTTCTTCAAAGACTAGAGGAACAGGGCCTTTTAGTATTTCTTCTTCCTGGTAATCACGACCAATACACAAAAGCTGATTTTTCCCATAAAACCTATTATCGTTTTTTCCCCTCTTATTTTTCTGAATCTACATGTAACTTAAAAGACGATGGTCTAACAATCGTTGAAATAGAAAATAAATGGTCTGCTATTTTTTTAGATACCGCAATAGCTACGCCTCCTCTTGCGTGTCATGGTTTTTTTTCAATAGAACTAGAAAAGAGATTAAAACAAGCTTTAAAACAAATACCTAAAGATCACAGTATATTGATTTTAAATCATTTTCCTCTCATTTATAACGAAGCTCCTGAAAAAGGTCTTAAACGCTCAGAGGCTTTATGCGATCTCATTAAGGAGTTTCCTCGGGTTAATTTATATCTACATGGGCATACCCATCGCCATTGTATTGCAGATCTTAGACAAAGCGATTTACCTATTATCCTAGATAGCGGATCTATTATAGAAAAAAAAACGGGCTCTTGGAATCTCATTGAATTACATGAAAAGGAATTTTGGGTTGAGGGCTTTAAAATCATTAACAGCAAATGGCAACCTACTTCCCGCTCTTATTTTAAGGTTAATAATGTCTGAAAAATGGTATAAAGAAGGTCTACGTTTTCATTGTACAGGATGCGGTAAATGCTGCACAGGATCTCCTGGATATGTATGGGTAAGTGATAGCGAAGTGAAAGAAATCTCACAATTTTTACAAATAAGTTTTGAAGAATGCATAAAAAAATACACCCGTAAAGTGGTAGGGAGACTCTCGCTTTTAGAGGATTATCTAAGTTATGATTGTGTTTTTCTAAAAGATAAGAACTGTCAGATTTATTCTACTAGGCCTAAACAATGCCGCAAATTTCCTTGGTGGCTAGAAAACTTAAAAACAAAAAAAGATTGGGAAGAAGAGGCCATACGTTGTGAAGGAATAAACCATGTTGATGCGCCTTTGATCTCTTTTGGAGAAATAGAAAAACAAGTAGATTCTTAAAAAAGCGGTGATATATGGCAATTCCGGCAGATATTCAAAAACGTGCTGAGGTTTGGCTAAATAGCCCTTTTGATTCTGACACGCAAAACCAAGTGCGTTTGCTCATGCAAAAGCCCCAAGAGCTTATCGATGCCTTTTTTTGCGACCTTTCTTTTGGGACAGGAGGTATGCGAGGATTAATGGGAGTAGGGACCAACCGTCTAAACATCTATACTATTCAAAGAGCTACCCAAGGTTTAGCAAATTATGTAAATCAACAAAAAAAAACAGGAAAAGTTGTCATTGGTTTTGATAGTCGACATCATTCTAAAGAATTTGCAGAAGAAGCCGCAAAAGTACTTGCTGCTAATCAAATTCAAGTCTTTTTAATCCATGAATTAAGACCGACTCCTTATATTTCATTTGCTTGTCGTTTTGTGCAAGCAGATGCTGCTATTATGATTACCGCTTCTCACAATCCCGCTCAATACAACGGATATAAAGTCTATTGGAGCGATGGCGGTCAAGTTGTATCTCCACATGATATAGGTATCATGCAAGAAGTAGAAAAAATATCCCAACTTTCACAAATTCATTTAAGTGATTTTTCTAATCCAATCATCCAAAAAATTAATAATTCTTCAAATCAACTAGATCAACTAGATCAATTCTATTTACAAGCAATAGCCCCTCTGCAGGTCTTTCCCAAGCAAGACCATCAAATGGGTAAGAATTTGAAGATTACCTATACAAGCTTATACGGTACAGGTAGCACTATCGTGCCTCAAGCTTTAACACATTGGGGTTTTGATCAGGTCTATCTAGTCAAAGAACAGTGCCAACCTGATGGTTCTTTTCCCACTGTAGCTTTTCCAAATCCTGAGTATAAAGAAACATTTACAATGGGTCTGAAATATATGCTAGATACCAAGTCTGATCTTTTGATCGCAACAGATCCCGATGCAGATCGGATAGGGATTGCGATTTTACATCAAAATAAACCTATCCTATTGGATGGGAACCAAGTAGCAGCTATTTGCGCAGACTATCTTGCCCAAGTATTGAACTCAGAGAACAAAATGCCAGCTAGAGCAGCAATTGTTACAACTATTGTTTCAACGCAGCTCTTAAAAAGCATTGCAAAGCGCTATAAAATTGCCTATAGAGAAGTTCTTACTGGATTTAAATATATTGGCGAACTGATTCATAAATGGGAACAATCCCAAGAAGGCCCTCATTTTCTATTCGGTGCTGAAGAGTCTTACGGCTACTTAATCGGTACTCACGCAAGAGATAAAGATGCTATTGTCATGTCTTGTTTACTCGCAGAAATTGCGCTATATGCAAAAAAACAGAATCAAACCCTCCAAGATCGCTTAGAAAAGATTTATCAAACATATGGTCTTTTTCAAGAAAAGCAATTTTCTATAGATTTTGCACCTGGTAAAAAAGGCATGGAAAAAATTGAGAAAATTATGCAACAATTAAGACAAAACCCGCCTAAGACAATTGCAGCGATAGACGTGCTCTATATAGAAGATTATCAAAAAAGAATACGTTTTACCTTAGAGCTTAAGCAAGAAGAAGCCCTAGAGCTACCTCTTTCTAATGTATTAGTGTTTGGATTAAAAGATCAGAGTCGCTTAATTATACGCCCCTCTGGAACAGAGCCTAAAATAAAAATATATCTATCTACTCATTTAGATTCTTATTCTTCATTAGAACAAGGAATTAATCAATGTCAAACTCATTTACATACTTTACTAACTAATTTTAACCAGTTTATATTATGAATTATGATTTAGCTTTAGTCACTGGAGCTACATCTGGGCTAGGAAGAGCCTTATGTTATGCGTTAGCGCAAAGAAACATCTCTTTAATTGCAGTCGGTAGAAATATCCAAAAATTACAGCTTCTCGCTAAAAAAATACAAACACCGATTCGAATTGTGCAAGCAGATTTGAGCCAATTAAATCAAAGAACTTCTCTTTATGCACTGATTCAAGAGCTCTGCCCAGATCTTGTGATTAATAATGCAGGATTTGGTTTGTATGGCTCTGCTATAAAGCTACCCTTAAAACTATTGCAGGAAATGATCCAAGTAAATATACAGGCTGTTATGGAGTGTTCTATAGAAGCTACTTCAGCGTTAAAAAAAGCTAAAAAGCCCGGGTTGATCTTAAATATTTCATCAGCCGCTGCTTTTTTTTCCTATCCTAATTTTTCTGTATATGCAGCTAGCAAGGCATTTGTCTACCGTTTTTCAGAAGCTCTGGACATAGAGCTATCTGCTTATCATATTCGTGTACTTACCATATGTCCTGGACAAATAGCAACGGATTTTCGTAAAAAAGCCTCTCAGAACTTCCCTCAAAAACCAGATTATTTTACCCTATCTTGTGAAAAAGCAGTACGATTGATCATCAAACAAATAAGCCAAAAAAAAAGAGTAAAAATCATCGATCTAAGATATCGCTTGATGATTTTTTTAACTTACTTTATTCCTAAGAGCTTTCTACTGCCTCTTTTGCAAAGATCTTTAAGTAAAAGATATAGAAAAAATTCCTAAATCTTACTTCTTTAAACTCAAAGGTCCTGATCCAAAATGCGTAATTAGTAAAGCAGCGCCTAAATAAAGCGGCATTTTTCATAAACATCACTTGCTGCATGTCATGCATCATGAGATTTGAAATCGTCCAAAATTTATGCATCATATAAGTAAACAGGAACTAAAAAGATCACTAATAACCAAGCTCCGTAACGCGCTTTATAACCTAAAAGGATACTTAATCCCCCTACAAGAGCTAATAGTCCTGAAAAAGGAACAAGTATACTAGTTTGGCTTCAAATTAAGAATTTGAACCATATAAAAATCTTTAAGCAAAGAACAATACCTTATATGAAGGTAAAGAGATTTTTTTCAAAATACCAAGAATGTAATCCTTAATTTGAAATTAAACTAGTATAATACTTCTCTGGCGTCCTACCTTCTTAATAAGAAAAGATCCTCAGCTCCCACGTTTTTTATTTCAAGAAGAATAGATTTGTCTAATATAAGTCCACCTAGAAAAGTCCTTCTTTTCTGAGTCATATGGAAGAGAAAATAAACGCTTAAAAGTTCCTTAGACATTATATGTTTTTAAGAATCTGGAATCTAGTTTCTAGAGGGATATTTAATGCGCAGATGACGTGTAACAATTAAAGACTTAATGATCGCTCTTTTTACTTTTCCTAATTCTTCGAATGTTAATTGAGATTCATTAAATTGCCCATCCTCGGCTTTTTCGTCTATTAACTTATCAATCATATCGGTAATGGATTCTTCTGTAAGTTCTTCCATAGAACGAGAAGCTGCTTCTATTGTATCAGCAATCATAATGATTGCTGATTCTCTACTATGGGGTTTAGGGCCTGGGTAACGAAAAAGCTTTTCATTCACTTTATTCGCATCACTACCCATTTGTTCCATTTGTTTACAATAAAAATAGTAAACCATTGTTGTTCCATGATGCTCTCGAATAATATCGATAAATCCTTGCGGAAGATGGTATTTACGAGCTAATGCTTCCCCTTCTGGCACGTGAGCAATAATTACCTGCGTTGATTCCATGGGGGTGAGTAGTTGGTGGATATTAAATCCTCCAAATTGATTTTCTGTAAAATAATGAGGATTAAACAATTTGCCGATATCGTGATAGAGAGTAGCTACTCTGCAAAAAAGGCCGTTGGCGCCAATAGATCTAGCCCCCGCTTCTGCTAAATGCCCTACAACTAAACAATGCTGATATGTTCCCGGTGCTTCTAAACTCAAACGATGTAACAACTCATGATTAGGATCCATGTACTCCATTAAACTCATATCTGTTGTTATATGAAATAAGGTTTCTAAAATGGGTAATAGAGCAACCGTAAAAATAGCAATCGCGCATAAAAATACAAAACAACTCATTACATCTGGAATTAAATTAAAACCCCACAAGCCATTTCTATCTAAATTCAAGCCAATTATAGGTAGAAGAATAGATAACCAAACTTTGCCGAAAACAGAAAATATTTGCTTTCTCTTATGCAAATTATGCGTAAATAAAACTGTGGTAAGTATCGCAATAAAATTGATTAAGATAAAAGGTACATAATTTACGGCTAAAACAGCTGAAAATAAAGATAAAAGAAATAAAGAAAAGATCAAAGCTAGTTGGGTTTCAAACAAAATACATATTAATATAGAGGCAAAAGGCACTAGAATGGGAATACGGACAATTTCAATCAAATGATTTTCTTCAGATAGCAATAAATGTTCCACTAAAGAAGAAAAAATTAAAGTCAGAATAGAAACTAACACCAAAAGAGCTAATTTACGTACTGATTGTAAAATTTCATGATAGAAAATATTTAAAAATGCAATTAGTGAAATGAGCAAAGATAGTGCTATCAAAAAACTGCTTAACAATGTCTTAAAAGCCCATCGGTCTTGAGATTCTGCTAACGCATGCTTCATAGATTTCAACATTGTTAGGTGACGTTGAGAAACTCTTTCGCCTACCTTAATAATTTGACTTCCCGGTTCAATATGAGTATAGCGTGGAACAACTCGATCTTGAATACTATGTTTGATGCTGCGCTCTAGAGAAAGATCTTCTTGAAGAAGCCAAAACTGTTTAGAAAACTGTACAAGGATAAAATCAATTGCCTCTGAATTTAAATGACGAAGTTCCTTTAACCTCTCTTCTAATTTCTGCCAAAAGCGCTCAGGCACAAGCTGCTGCTCTTCTATATTTTCTTTAGCTAAAGAAAGAACAAAAATTCCTTTGGTAGGGATATCAAGCCCATGCATTTTATTTAAGGTTCGTTGATCGGTAAAATGCGCCTGAATCAAAATTTCTTCTAATCGATCCAAAACAGTATAAAGATTTTCAAAAGTGCTTTTACTTAATTTAGATCGCCAATTTGGATTTTGAATTAAAGAAAGTTCTAATTCTTTGCGATAGCTGCGAATTTGATTTTCATCTATGCGGTAGAAGGGGCTAATATCTCTTACAGCTTCCTGTTTTAGCATTCTTGTAGCTTCAAGATCTGGAAAATCAAAAGCGACTTGAGCGCTTATATAGCGAGGAGCTAGACTTCCAACTTCTGGTAAATCAATTAAAACTTCTCGGTTATTAATAAAAAAAGTCAAAGAAATGATCAAGAGTGAAAACAAGACAAGCCGCTTAACAAACTCATGGCCTTTAAACCATTTTTGCCATCCACGTAAATCTAATGAGTTTTCATCAATTTCTGCTTCTTGCATAAGGGGTTTAAGCGTTGAAAACTCCCTTTGAACTTATCTTTTCCATTATAACAGATTCTTAGCAATTAATAACTATCTTTTCTAGGGGTAAAAATTTTTTTGCAGATTCCCTTAATTTTTAAACGATCTCTTTGGCTTCTAAATGCTTTTTTTGTATGATAATAGAAGTATTGTTTATAGCTAGAGGATTTAGTGAGTATTTCTTATAGAAAATATCGACCGCAGCTTTTTGGAGATGTGCTTGGACAAGATGCAATTGTTACTACCTTAAAAAATGCTCTCTATAATTCAAGATTAGCCCATGCATATCTTTTTTGTGGGTTGCGGGGTACTGGGAAAACCTCTCTCTTACGGATTTTAGCAAAAGCGCTGAACTGCCAAAACCTTGCAGAATCTGAACCTTGTAACCAGTGTAATTCTTGTTTAGATATCTTAAACAATTGTTCTCTGGACGTATTGGAAATTGATGGAGCATCTCATAGAGGCATTGATGATATCCGTCAAATGAATGAGACAATTGGCTATGCTCCAACACACGGTAAATATAAAATATATATTATCGATGAAGTACATATGCTTACAAAAGAAGCTTTTAATGCCCTTCTTAAACCTCTTGAAGAACCTCCTTCTACTGTTAAATTCATCTTTGCTACTACAGAGCCGCATAAAGTTTTGCCAACTATTATTAGTCGCTGCCAACGGTTTGATCTTAATCGCATTTCTCCTGAATTAATTGTCAAAAAACTCAAACAAATTTTAGAAAACTTAGGAATTTCCAGTGAAGAAGAAGCTCTTTTCCTGATTTCTGAGTTATCTGATGGATCTCTACGCGACGCGGAATCTTTACTTGATCAACTCATCTGTTTTGACAACTCTTGCATTACTGTAAAAAATGCTACCTCTGCCTTTGCTTTAATTAATAAATCTATCTTTTTCAAGTTAGATAAGGCAGTAGAAGAATACGATCTTAAAGTTGCCTTTGAGCTATCTCATGATCTCTTTTCAAGTGGTAAAGACCTTTATTATTTCATTAACCAACTCCTCCAGCATTACCGTAATTTAATCCAATATAAGTTGGATCGTTTTCCTATTTGTTTATTTGGAAACCAGCACAGCAATTACAAAGCATCTGCTGCTTACTATACTTTAGAACAGTGCTTAGATGTTTTAGATTATCTGATTCATTGGCAGCAAATGATTAGTAAAATCTCTGTAAAACAAATCTTAGTTGAAACCATCTTGTTATATATCATTCGTTCTAAATACCGCATGCACTCTTCTACACTTGTGCAACGCCTTATTCAGTTAGAATCTAAATTATCTATACCAGCTATTTCTTCTTCTGAGCCATTAGATCCATTAATTAAACCAATAGAAAACATAACATCTCTACCTTCCCCCACTATTCAAGAACCAAAACCTACACCCGCATCTTTACCTTCTGCACATCAAAGCCGATATGATACCTTATTGCGATTTGCTGCTGTAGAACTAGAAGCTGTAATTAAAAAGGAGTCATAATTTATATGGGCAGTGGTTATTCAAAAGCAAAAAAACAAGCAAAGCTTATGGAACAGCAAATCGAAACAATGCGCCATGAGTTACAAAACAAAAAAGTAACAGGGACAAGCTCAGCTAATCTTGTTACAGTTGTGCTAAATGGAGAAAAAGAGCTTCTAGAAATAAACATTAAACCAGAGTGTTTAGATCCCAATGACCCTGAAGGATTGCAAGATTTAATCAAAGCAGCTTGTGAAAATGCCTATCAACAGTTATCTAGCGAATCAAGTTCTCTCCCTTTTGGTTTCTAATTTTTAAAGAACCAGTTGGTAATTTTTGCTATTTTTAATGCTAATCACCCAAAATGTGCCTATTGGGTCAATAGGAGATTACATGAAACATCAGGGCAAGAATCCTCAAAGTTAGAGTTTATAAATCAATCATTCCAGCTAAATGAAAAAATCATTTTTTTGAGTTTTTAATGACTTCGGTCTATAGTAGTGCCGATTCAAACGGCTAGCTTAATGGGATTTAAGTCAACGACTTGAAACTTGTCGTTAATCCTACATTTCAAAACATCTGTTATTTTCGGTATCTCTTCTAAGAAGAATCCTCTAATTGCCTGAAAAAAAGTCACCGACGTTTCGTAATATCGATTTTATACCGTCTTTTCCTTTAAGATCTTCCACAAGCGTTCAATAGGATTCAAATTCGGCGAATAAGGAGGGAGATAGTGCACTATAATTCGAGCCTCTGTCTGTTTTTCTAGCTTCTTGAAAAAATCGAGCATTGCATCGGCATCAACTGTCTTATATTCCTCTGTAAAAATCTTCATTCCTATCAGGCAAAATCAGGGTTTAAGGTCTCCTTTAAAGCCATATATTGTTCTATGAAAATTCGTTGTTTTTCAGGATCTAATTTCCCAGGAATCTTTTTAGGACGTTTATAAGCAAATCCGTGCTGTATTAGCCAATCTGTCATGCCACTTCGGGAATATTTTATCCCATATTGCTCATGCACATAAGCTATGATCCCTTTGACTTTAAGATAGGTCTTTTCCCTGTAGGTGTTTTAGTAGAGACTCTGTTTGGTCTTGTGAAAGTTTTGATTTGCTACCGCCTCGAGGGCTACTTCCAGTTTTATTTTCGGAATCATATTCTCTGAGGTATTCCTGAACAGTGATAGGACTTATCCGGAGTGTTTTAGCAAGATTTTTTGTTGAGATACCCTCATCATAAAATTACACAAAGCCTATTCCGTTCAGAATAGTCTTTTGGATGCTTTAACTTGTGTTCTAAGTCAGCTATCTGGCTAGCGGTCAGTTTTTTTCATGCTCAATAGCTTAACACAAAACAAAATATTTTTCTATCCGATTGAATCGGAACCACTATATCTTTGGCCTTAAGACCAACTCCTAGGAGCCTTTCTATTGGCTTGGATGCAAAAAATTGATGAGCTAAATACAATGTTCTATTCGTAAAACCCAGACCATTGATGATCATAACCACCGCTGCTATTCCTGGACTAACTTTCCTTTGAGGGCCTGATGGCAGACGATTGTCAATCCTTTCAGCAATTTTTAAGTCCTGACAAATGCCAGCCACTAAGCCATGGTGATCCATTACTGTCGTTTGAATTTCTCCTTCTGAAACCTCTACCATACCCCACCTCTTTGTTCAAAAAAGACGTAATAGCAAAAAAGGCTTAGCTAATTCCAAAAATATACGCTAGGGGGTAGGAATGTAGGTTTTAGAGGGGATAAAGATCAGAAATTGACAGAACTAACTTAAATTTTTTTTTTGTTGTTGTGGAATATGCATCTAAAAATTTATCTTTATAGATCTTACAATTAATCTTTAAGGATATTTAACATGAATCATAAGAATTCAAATAAAAACTTAACGGTTTTTTCTTGTATCATAAAAAAACTAAGACGTCTTGTCCTAAGAAATATATCCATTTTTGGGTTTATTACTGTTTGTATTGTCATGTTGACTTCTTCATTTACACTGATAAATAGGATTGTTATGCTTAATTTACATATGAAAACATCTCCTAAAACATTTGATCCCCGTAAAGCAGCAGATGTTTTTTCTTCTCAAGTGATTTTTTTGCTTTTTGAAGGACTTGTTAAACGATATCCTGATGGGTCCATTAAACTTGCTCAAGCTAAATCGTATAAAGTATCAGATAATAAGCTTACCCATACATTTACTTTAGGAGATAACCTTTGGTCTAATGGTGAGCCTGTTACCGCTTATGATTTTGAGCAGTCGTGGAAGGATACTCTTGATCCTAAGTTTCCTTCGATAGGATATCATCAATTTGAACCTATTAAAAATGCAAAAAAAGCTAAAGAAGGACTTGTTTCCCTAAACCAGGTAGGTATAAAAGCTCTAGATGAAAAAACCCTTGTGATTGAGCTAGAACACCCGACTCCTTATTTTCTTAAATTAATTTGTCTACCTTATTTTTATCCTGTAAATATTGAGCAAGATCGAAAAAATCCTAATTGGGTAATCCAAACAGGCACTCAATTTTTGTGTAATGGACCTTTTATATTGGAAAGCTTTAAGCAAGGGGATCAAATCGTTCTAAATGCTAATCCTCAATATAGAAAAATAGAGGATAACCACCCAGAAAAAATCGTATTTAATATCGTCGAAAGTGATCATGTAACATTAGAAATGTTTAAGAAAGGAAAAGTTGATATGATTGGTGACTCTTTAACGGATATTCCTTTAGAAGAGGTGTCTGAGCTAGAAAAAAAATGGACCTTTAACTCAGAGCCACAACCTTATTCTGTATTTATTTATCTCAATACAACCAAACAACCTTTTAATAATGCGAAGATTCGAAAAGCTTTTGCTTTAGCCATTAATCGCCAAGAATTACTAGGAATGTTGGGGAAAGGATATAAGAAAAATATTAAAACGAATTCCATCAATCTTGCTTATAAAACTGGTCTGTGCGCAACAGGTCTAGTAGCTCCTTGCTTAAAAGAAAATCGATGTTCCCAATTTTTCAAAGATAATGATGCGGCTCAAGCTAATATTTTGCTTAATGAAGGAATGGCTGAGCTGGGTATTACCAAAGAGGCTTTTAAATCACTGACTTTCCTTTATTGCTCCCGGGTTTATGGAGCAGACGAGATAGTACAAATTATTCAGCAGCAATTAGCAAAAACTTTTGGAATTTTTATAAAACTAGAAAAGCTAGATTTTAGCGTTGCTACAGATAGATTAAATAATGGTGACTATTCCATGTGCCTTGGTAGCTGGCTTGCTTTCTATGACGACCCAATAAATGTCCTTCAAAGGTTTAAGTATAAGAACTATAAAATGAATCGCACGGGTTGGGAAAATCCAAAATTTATCGAGCTAATCGATCGTTCTAATTATGAGGAAGGAGATAAGCGTTTACTGACTCTAGAAGAAGCAGAAAGAGTTATGATCAACGATATGCCAGTTATACCTTTGTACCACAGAAATTATATATATCTTATGAATCCAGAATTAGAGTTTAATGTCTCTCTATGGGGAGATAGATTGCTGTTTCCGCTATCCTCAGAACAAAAAGAAGTACAAAAAGAGAATAAACACGTAAAAAAGAAAAATTCTTATTTTTTTAAATTTACTAAGTAAAAGAGTTCTCTTGATAAATGACTTGATCCATGAATAGAAGGAATGCTTTTTATCTGTAAATAGTTTATCCATTTGAAGAAAATGTTCATTGAGGGCCGCTTGTAAGCGGGGCATTTTCCAAAAAAATGGGATCTCTTTTAAGAAGAATCACAACAAAAAAGTGGCCTTAAGGCCACTTTTGAAGTCTTAGAGTAAGCAGAGGGATCACTTGTTTTTTCTCATCCCCGGATGCTGATGTAAAAGTGATTGCAAGAGGCTTTCCTGATTTTTCTACCAGTAAATGCGATGTCA
>NZ_JAAVTY010000035.1:0-12548 GCF_018642185.1 Candidatus Rhabdochlamydia sp. W815
CTAGTTTGATTTCAAATTAAGAATTGCATAACTAGTTTTTTTTGAAAAAACTGCTCTATTTTGCAAGAAGATGTTATCTTTTGTATAAAAATGTTTATATATTAAAACTCTTAATTTGAATGCAAATAAGTATATCGATTTAATAAGAGATAGGTACAGAAATCGGAGAAAGAGGGTTTGGTTTGCGATTTAATCTTATCGCAGCGATTCACAATTTGGAGTTGCTTTGAGGAATTTCGAAAGAAGTCTAGTGCAAATGACACGCGACGAAATGCTCTGAATGCTTTTCCTTCCATATAGGTTTTTCTTGGCTGCAAATTTTTGTAGCATATGGACAGCGAGCTGCAAAAGGGCAACCTGAAGAAGAAGGGCTAACTGTAGGTTTAGCTTTTTGAAAAAAAGACCCCGGCATAGTAGCAAATAAAGCCTGAGTGTAGGGATGTAGAGGATTTTGATACAGATCCTCTGTAGGTGCAAGTTCTACAAAATTTCCTAAATACATAACAGCTACTCTGTGAGAAATATGCCTTACCATATGGAGATTATGAGCAATAAATAGATAGCTGACATGTAGCTCTTCTTGCAATTTTTTTAAGAGGGTAATGATTTGTGCTTGAGTCGATATATCTAAAGCTGAAATAGGTTCATCACACACGATAAAAGCAGGATTTAATATCAGAGCTCGTGCAATAGCAATTCTTTGTCTTTGACCTCCTGAAAATTCATGAGGGAGGCGATTAAAAGAACTAGCATGTAATCCTACACGGATAAACGCTTCGTAAGCTAACTGTCTATTAGCTTCTTTAATGTATTTACAGTGAATCTGCAAAGGCTCCATGATAGCTTCAGCTGCCGTCATTTTTGGATTTAAAGAAGCATAAGGATCTTGTAGGATAATTTGAGCTTTACTTCGAAAACGAAAAAGTTGTTTTTTAGAAAACTTTAATAGATTTTGGTTTTCAAAATACACACCTCCAGAAGTGGGCTCTTCTAAACGCAGTAAACATTTCCCTAAAGTGGATTTACCCGATCCGCTTTCTCCAATTAATCCAAGAGTCTCTTGAGGCAAGATAGAAAAAGAAAGATCCGAAAATGCTTGGGTATAGCCTTTTTTCAATAGAAATCGCTTGGATAAATCCTCAGCCTGTATAAGACTCATGATTTTCTCCTCGGATCGTATTGAAAACAAGCGCATAATTGATCTTGCTTGATTTCTTTTAAGGTTGGCATTTGGGAAAGGCAAATGCGCATGGATTGGTCGCAGCGAGCACAAAAGCTACACCCAGGGAATATGGTGCTTAAATCAGGAGGAAAACCAGCAATGGGTTCGAAAGGAGTTAAGCGGGATTGGGGTAATATTTGCAGTAGTCTTTGTGTGTAGGGATGCAAAGGAGAAGAGAAGAGTTTTTGGGTGTTGCTACTTTCTATAACTTGCCCTGCATACATTACCATTACATGGTCACAAAATTGAGAAACTATAGATAAATCATGGGTAATCCACAAAATGCTCATCTCTCTTTTTATTTGTATTTTCTTAAGTAGTTCGAGAATTTGTGCTTGAATGGTTAGGTCTAAAGCCGTTGTTGGTTCATCTGCAATTAAAAGCTGCGGTGCACAAATCAATGCAATGGCAATGATCACTCTTTGACGCATACCTCCGCTTAACATATGAGGATAACTAGAGAGACACTGCTTAGGATTGGTAATCCCCACTTCTTCTAATAGCTTTAAAGATTGGTCTTGAGCTTCTTGCATGGAGGCATGGGGAAAATGGTGTAGATAGCCTTCCTTAAGTTGTTTACCGATGGTAATGGTCGGGTTTAATGAGGTCATAGGATCTTGAAAAATCATGGCAATACGCCTACCTCTAATCGTTTGCATTTTTTTTTCTACATAGGGGAGAAGAGGTTGATCTTGGTAGTAAATTTGTCCTTGAATAGCGGTTTTTTCCGGAGGAAGTAAAGCGATGATTGCTTTTGCTAATGTTGTTTTTCCACAGCCTGATTCTCCTACAACCGCTAAGATTTGGTTTGTAGCTAATGTAAAAGAGACATCGCGAACTGCATGTATACACTTATTTTTGTCGAAAAATTGGACACTTAAGTTTTTAACAGTAAGCACAGGTTGTTTCATTGCATGTGTCTTGGGTTAAGCACTTCCCTTAAGCCCTCTGCTAATAAATTTAAGCCCAATAAGCTTAAGCTAATACAAGCAGCTGGAACAATTAGGCGCCAAGGGTAATAACGAATCGCATATAAACTATCATGGATCATCATTCCTAAACTAGCGGTAGGAGCTTGTACTCCTAATCCAAGAAAACTTAAAAAAGCCTCTACAAAAATAGCCCAAGGAACTGTAAGGGTCAAAGTCACCATAATGGAGCCCACTGCATTAGGAATTAAATGCTTGCGCATGATATGCCAGCGAGGAGCACCCAAAGCAAAAGCTGCTTGAACATACCCTTGTTGCTTAATTTGTAGTATTTGGCTGCGTACAATACGAGCCATATTGACCCAGCCTATTAAGGCCAAAGAAAGAATAATGGTAAATACCCCTGAACCAATGACTGTAATTAGCAAAATGATGAATAGTAAATAGGGAATAGAATAAAAGATGTCTAACATGCGCATCATACGCATTTCTATTTTTTTACCTAAAAATCCAGCGCATACCCCATAGAGTACACCTATGATTAAATCGATGGTAGAAGCAGAGATGCCTACAAAAAAAGAAATCCTCGCTCCCCACCAACATCTCGTGAATAGATCTCTTCCAAGATCATCTGTTCCAAACCAATAATTGCGACAAGGAGGTTGATTTCTAAGAGGAAGATTAATCTCATAGTATTTGTAAGGAGAAAGATAAGGCCCGATAATAGCCATGATCATGAGTAAAATTAAAAGAGATAACCCTAACAAAGCAGATTTTTTTTTGACGAGTTGGCTCCAGGCTAGGCGTAAAGGGGAAGTGCTCGGCATTTCCTCTTTTTCATCAAGCAATCGAGCTCTTTCTATAGCAGTTAAGGGGGTAAATAATTCATTCATCTGTCTTTTAACCTGGGGTCTAAGAATAGATAAATTGTATCAATTAGCCAAACAGCTAACAACAGAATACAGCTATAAAAAATGGTTAGCCCCATAATCATTGAATAATCGCGATTAATAATACTTTGTACAAAAGAGTGTCCTAAGCCAGGGATAGCAAAAATTCTCTCAACGGCAAAGCTTCCGATAAAAATATTTGCTGAAAGAGGCGCTAAATAAGAAAGAACGGGGAAGATGGCGTTACGCAAGGCGTGCTTATATATGATCTGCATTTGACCTAAACCCTTTGCCCGAGCGGTTAAGATATAATCTTGTTGCATGGCTTCAATTAAATTGACTCTAGTAAGCCTGGCTATAAAAGCTGTTGGCAAAGCAGCAAGGGATAAAGCTGGCATAATGCTTTGCGCAAAACTGCCCCAACGAGCTACTGGTAGCAAATCAAGCTTCATAGCAAAAACGAACTGTAAGAGGGTTGCCAAAATAAAACTAGGTAAAGACATACAAAAAGTAGCAAAGAGCATGCTTACACAATCTTGCCATTTAAGATGATTTGCTGCAGAAACCAACCCTAATCCTATACCTGCTAAAATAGCGAGCGTCATGGCCTCTAAGCCTAGTACAAAAGATGTAGGAAATCCATTGATAATGACATCTTTCACAGCTCTTCCTTGATAGTGAAGAGAAGGACCTAGATCAAATACACAGATATTTTTTAAATACTTTACATATTGTAACCATAAAGGTTGATCTAGGCCATAGTGAGTAGCAAGGGCTTTTGAAATTTCAGCATCTAACTTATCATCTGCAAAAGGACTACCCGGAATAGAATGCATTAAAAAAAACGTCACTGTAATTACAGCTAAAAGAGAGCTAACTAAAGTAGATGTTTTTTTCAATAAAAGATAAATAATGAAAGCTAACATCCTTACATAAGAGGTTTCATTCCAAGCTAGGATAATCAAATGGCTTTTTTTGGCAAATACTCCTTTGTTTTTTTAGGTAAATTTATTTTTGAATAAGCGTTTGCGAAAAGCTCAGACATTGTATTAAAAGTCTCTCCTCCCATGTTGTGAACATATCCCATAACAATGGCTGCTTTGAAAAAGGGAAGAGGAGGGGCTGTTAGTAAACTTATGCACAATATAGAAGTGAAAAAACCAATAGCTAATAGGGCTGTTTTGTTTATGGTATCATTGATTTTCAATAAAGGATTCCTGAAAGGATCTGGAAATTTTTCTAAGATCTCCTTCTTTCTGATTACATGAGAACCAGCGGTAGCAGCTCCTAAAAGAGCTCCTGATAAAGGACATAGGCAATAAAAGACTCTTCCTATTACAAATCCGACAATTGCTTGCTCTGCTACGTACCTTCTAAGAGATTTTTCTTGATTATCAGGTGTTTTCACTGACATGTCAAAAGACAGCATAAAAACTCCTAAACGTTAATTATAAAAACCAACAAACTAGATAAATATAAAAAGAGCTTGTACTAAGAATTTGGTAAAAAAACAAAGCTCATCTTATTATAACAAGATGAGCTTTTAAGAAACAAGTAGCTAAGAGTGCTAAGAATTGTTACCAACTAAACGATTCCATAGATCGTTTATTTTTTGTGTTGCAATTGGGTATTGTTTGCCGATATCGTTTTTAATATCTATCAGAGATTGCTTAACCGTCTTGCCTTCTTTAGTGCATGCCTGGCGAATTGTTGTAGCTATCGGCTCTGCCACTAAATAAATAGCACTCATTAAGAGACCAGCTCTAAAAAGAGTCGAAGAGCCTGGGAGAATTGTATTAATTACCGCTTTTGCTAAAAAAAATGATCCTGCAACCAAAGCTGTTTTTACAACTGTTCTATTATTTTCGATAAAAGAGAATTTAGCAGAGAGTTGCGCAATTGCTTTGTCTGTTACATACCGAGAACCTTCAGTTGCCAAGCCTAATGCTGCTGATTGAAAAAAAGGAAGGCGACAGACAAAAAATCCCAAGGCTGTACTAAAGGCGGTTTGACCGATTAGATAATCCTTTATATTAGTCTGCTTATTAAAAAATGTTTTAAGTGGCTGACTTAAAAATGGTAAGCTTGCTGGGGTTGACATATAATTTCTCCTTAGTGAAAGTAGAGTATCTTATTAAAGATTAACAACTTTTATTGCCTTATTTAAGAAAATTTTTTGAATAAAAAAAGCTGACCTATATTCTTAAAAAAGATCAACTTATATTAGGATAATCAAAGATTAAATACAGCTGGTTTTTCAAAAAAATCTCAATTAAATTTAGGCTCTACTGTGCATGTACAGTGGTTCCTATTGCAAAAGCCCCGGCTCCAATAACCACAGCAGTAGCAGCAATTTTACTAGCTAAAGCAAGATTATAAGAGTTTAACCCTAAAGAGAAGCTTAAAACAGCAATCGGAACAATTCTAACCGTCTGTTTAAAAGAGGATTGTGAGATATTTTCTGATTCTGGTTTAGAACCATTAACCCAGTTAAATATTTGATTACTAGCACTATTGATAGCATCTAGCCCTTTATCTAAACCTATACTTCCCAATTTTACAGCAACACCTAGCATAAATCCTGTAGGAACGCTTAAGCCCATTAATAAACCTGTAGCTGTACCTAATAGGCCAGCCCCGATATAAGGAACAGTTGGGTGGTGATAAGCAGAATTAAAGATATTTTTTACTTTATTTGCACCCGCTTGAGGATACGCTTTAGTTGCAGTCCACTTTTCGGCAAAAAAGGTTTTAATTTTTTTTGCTAGGTTGGGTTGTTTAGGCGTTATATGATATTGAGCAATATTTCTAATATGCGCATTTTCAGAGTTTTGCCCAAGCTCTATAAGAGCGTCTTCTAGTGATTGAACAGGAGCCGTTGGTTGAATGTTTATTCCCATCGCCTCCTGATATGATGGAGGGAGAGCAAAAGGTGTGAACCTATTTGTTTGTGTTAAAGTTGCCATAATTATTTCCTTTTATATTGTTTATTATTCAAATAGATATTAATTATAAATTAAAACGTAATTAATTTAATATGTTTATTTAATTAATATTTGATGTTAATCTAATCTTAATATAATCTATTAGTAAATATTTTTTTAATAATAAGAACTGGTAGGAAATTCTGCTTTTATTGATACTTCTTTAAGTTTACTAAGGCAAAATCATGAAATACCCTTCTCAGTTAAAAACATTAAAAAATAAAATTCACTTTACTAGCCTTGGATGTGCCCGAAACCTAGTGGATACCGAGGTTATGTTAGGAATGGTGCTAAAGGCTGGCTATCAGATTACAGATCAGCTTAATGAAGCAGATTTTCTAGTGGTTAATACTTGTGGGTTTTTAGCCTCTGCTAGACAAGAGTCTATCGGTTCGGTACATAACTTTTTCCAAGAGAAAAAAACAGAGGCAAAGGTCATTGTGGCTGGTTGCATGGTGCAAAAACATAAAGACCAGCTCAAAGAGCAATTTCCTCATATTCATTACTTTTTAGGCTCTGGGGATGTGGAAAAAATTTTAGAAGCCATTATAGCTGATAGTCCTGGAGAAGCGGTATCTAATGCCCGTAGCTATTTGGAATGGGGTGAGATACCAAGACAGCTATCCACACCAAAGCATTATGCTTATTTAAAAATAGCAGAAGGATGCGCCAAACAATGCGCTTTTTGCATTATCCCCAAGATTAAAGGCCGCCTGCGTAGTAAACCTATACCTCAAATTCTTAAAGAATTTCGTGCTCTTGTTTCTCAAGGGGTAAAGGAAGTGATTTTAATCGCTCAAGATTTAGGGGACTATGGCAAAGACCTAGTCGATAAACAAGGATTAGAGAATGTGATCTCTCTTCTTTTATCTGAAAAAGGTTCTTTTTGGTTAAGGTTATTATACCTTTATCCTGATGAGATCACCGATGGGTTAATTGCTTTAATGAAAGCTGATAAGAGAATCTGTCCTTATTTAGATATGCCCATTCAGCATATTAGTAATCGGATCTTAAAAGCTATGAAACGAAAAACCTCTAAGCAACAGATTATTGAAACAATAGGAAAGTTGCGCAAGAATGTTCCGAATGTGGTCATTCGTACAAGCTTAATGGTGGGATTCCCTTCAGAAACAGAGGAAGAAGTGGATGAACTTATTGAGTTTATCCAAAAACATCCTATCGAACATATTGGGATTTTTAAGTATTCCTGCGAGGAACAATCTACTTCTGCAAAGCTGCCAGATCATATAGTAGAAGAAGTAAAACAGGCTCGTTTTGATAGAGTAGCAAAGGCGCAAATGCAGGTTATTACCCAAAGAAATCAAAAATATATAGGGCAAAAAATACCTGTTATTATAGAAGACACTCATCCTGATTCCCCCTATCTTCTATGTGGAAGGTTTTCTGGGCAAGCACCGGAGATTGATGGTATGGTAATTATCAATGACGCTCGCAAGGTAAAAAATGTGCCCGAGTTATATGAAGTGGAAATCACAGATGTCGCTGATTATGATTTGATTGGAAAAGCCATTCGATCTTTAGAGAAAAAAACCTCACTTAATATGGTTGTATGAAAAAACGAGCTATCTTAAAGCCTAGTCGAGAAAAATCCCTTTTACATCGACATCCGTGGATCTTTTCTGGAGCTATTGATTCTTTGCCAGAGTTTGAACAAGGAGAGATTTTAGAGGTTTATAGCTCTTCTGGACAATATTTAGCACAAGCGTACTTTCATAAAGATAATTCTCTGGCAGCAAGGGCGTTAAGCTTTGATAGAGATTTAGAAGATGTTGTGCTGAATAAGCATTTAGATCGGGCTATTGAGTTGCGTAAAAAAGTATTTTGCCAAAAAAACTATTTGTTTTCGCATTAGTAAATGCTGAAGCAGATGAGCTTCCAGGTCTTATCATTGACATCCACGACACCATAGCTGTTATGCAAATCAATACATGGGGCATGCAGCGTTTAAAAGAGAAAATTCTCTCTTTATTATTAAAAAAACTTCCCCCTATTATCAGGGGTCTTAGAGAAATCCGTTTCTTCAGCACGTTTGCAAGAAGTTTTAGAAGAGAAGAAAGCGATTTTATTTGGGAAAGTTCCTCAAGAGCTGCTTGTAAAAGAAAATGGCTTATCTATGTATGTTACCCCTGAAGAGGGACAAAAAACCGGTTTATTTTTAGATCAAAGAGAAATGCGTCAACTCATTTTTCGTCACGCTAAAGGTAAAAAGATCTGGAATTGCTTTTCTTATACGGGAGGATTATCTTTATTTGCTCTATCAGCTGGTGCTAAGCATGTAACTAGCATAGATGTGAGTAAAAGCGCATTCCATTGTTCAAGCAGATGTATTCGAGTATTTACGACAATTAGATCCTCCTGTTTTTGCAAAGAGAAGGCAAGACATGAATAATGTGCTTAGCTTTGGATATAAAGAAATAAACCGCCTGAGTTTGGCTAAAATGCCTTATGATTCTTTATGATTCTTTTTCAAACACCCGATCATCCTATTTCTTTGTTTCATCCCGAAGGGGATTATTTAAAGAGCTTTCTTCTCAGGGTTTGTTAACAAATAAGTTACCTCTTTTTATAAAAATACCACTTTATTGTATGGTGCAAAGAAAGAAACTCTTTATCTATAAAAGGAGTATGTGTCTTATGAAATTCAAATGGATTACTGTTGACAATATAGAATATGGTTTAGCCAAGATGCTGCGTTGGGAAACGTTGCATAAACCACTTGGTTTAGCTCCAGAAACCGAAGAAATACCAGGGGAAATAAACGGTTTGCATCTGGTTGTTTTAGAAAGCAAAAAAGTAGTGGGCTCGGTTTCCTTCTCTCCAGAGAGTGAAATTAAGGGACGTATTTACCAAATGGTCATGAGTGAAGAGTATCGAGGAAGAGGATTTGGCCGCAAATTACTTTGTACATTAGAAAAAGGGTTGGAAAAAAAAGGCATCTATTACGTGTATCTCTATGCGTATAAAGAAGTAGAAGGTTTTTATCAGCAAATGGGTTATCAACCGGAGGGTCCTACCATTGAAAAAATTGGTATTCCACATCGACTTATGAAAAAGACACTACAAAAAAAAGAGGCAAAATATGGCTCATAAGCAGCGTTTAAGCAGATATATGATCTTTGTTGTGACAACAGCTTGTTTAGGGGGGTTATTATTTGGATATCATACAGCCATTATTTCAGGGGCTTTAATTTTTTTATCTCCGATTTTTCATCTATCTATTGCAGAACAAGGAGTATTGGTTAGCATCATCTTATTAGGAGCTCTTGCAGGGGCCTTAATAGGGGGGTATTTAGCCGATTGCTTAGGGCGTAAATGGACGATTATGCTGACAGCTGTTTTATTTATTTTGGGCTCTTGGATTACAGCGGAATCGCATTCTTATTTTATGCTGCTAGCTGGGCGTGTGGTCAGCGGGATAGCTGTTGGAGTTATTTCTGTAACAGCGCCTTTATATCTTGCTGAAATTGCACCTCCTAATCATAGAGGAGCGATCGTTTCTACTTATCAATTATTCATTACGCTCGGAATTCTTGGAGCGTATATCATTAATTATATTTATGCAAAAAAAGCAGATTGGCAAGAAATGTTTATTATTGGCAGCCTTCCTGCTGCGATTCAATTGCTTGCTCTTTTTTTTACACCGGAATCTCCTGGTTGGCTTTTTAAAAATGGGAAGTCTCGTCTTGCTATTATTGTTTTAGAGAGATTGCGTTTAGATCGAGATTGGAAGGGCCATATTGGTGAAATGAAGCATTCTGCTAGCTCTAGGAATAAAAAAGCTTGGAGGCTTTTATTCTCCTCTAAATTAAGCCCCATTTTATTCATAGGGCTTTTCATTAGCGCCTTTCAACAGATTACAGGGATTAATACGATTATTTATTACGCGCCTCGTATTTTTCAAGGAGCGGGGTATACGTCTGCTATTAGTGCTACCTTTGCTACTTTGTCCATTGGTGTGATTAATGTATTAGCCACACTTGTATCTGTTTGGCTATTAGACCGTATAGGAAGAAGAAGGTTGCTTTTGATAGGAATTGCAGGAATGGTGGTTAGTTTATGCTCTCTTGCTATTACTTCTTTTTTACGCTCTTCATTAATTGATGAAATGGCTGTCGTTAGTTTAATGACTTATGTTGCTTTTTTTGCTATTGGTTTAGGTCCAATCACCTGGGTGTTGCTCTCAGAGATTTATCCATTAAAGGTACGCGGTAAAGCAATGACTCTTGCTACATTTGTAAATTGGCTCTGTAATTATTTTGTTTCACTGACATTTCCTAGTTTATTAGTTTCTATGGGAATTGGAGGATCTTTTCTTGCTTATGGCGTGATTAGCATGATAGCTTTTTGGTTTGTGCTTAGATATGTGCCTGAAACAAAGGAGAAAAGCTTAGAGGAAATCGAACAAATTCTGCAAAAATAAATTTTTTTATAAAAATAAAAGCTAAGAATTTACAGAAATTTGCCTTTTAGATCTTAAAATTCTTTAAAAAAGCTGTTTTTTTATATATAGTTGTCTTTTTTTAAAAATTTTAAAATCTAGAGGTTCTTCTATGTCGCTTACTCATATTGAAAAGCTATTAGGTAAAAAAGCTAAAGATTTACTGGATCATACTTGTAAGATTCCTAAAGAGCGATTGCATCTACCAGGTCCTGACTTTGTCGACCGCATTTTTTCCCAATCTGATCGCAATAATCGCGTGTTAAATAGTTTAAACATGATGTTTCAAGCAGGACGCCTAGGAGGAACGGGCTATCTCTCCATTTTACCGGTAGATCAAGGAATAGAACATACAGCAGGAGCCTCTTTTGCTGCAAATCCCGACTATTTTGATCCTGAAAATATTGTAAAATTAGCTATTGAAGGAGGATGCAATGCTGTTGCTTCTACCTTGGGTGTTCTAAGTATGGTTGCGCGTCGTTATGCGCATAAAATTCCCTTTATGCTGAAGCTAAACCACAATGAGCTATTAAGCTATCCTAACAAATTTGAACAAACCCTGTTTGCAAATGTGGAACAAGCGTATGATATGGGTTGTGTTTCTGTAGGGGCAACAATCTATTTTGGTTCACCGGAATGCCGCACGCAAATACAAGAGGTGTCTCAAGCTTTTGCACTCGCTCATGATTTAGGCATGGCGACTGTCTTGTGGTGCTACTTACGCAATCCTGCTTTTAAAACAGCTGATAAAGATTTTCATGAAGCAGCTGATTTAACCGGTCAAGCAGATCATTTAGGGGCTACGATTGGAGCGGATATTGTAAAACAAAAATTACCTGTAAATAATAGTGGTTTTAAAGCGCTAAAATTTGGTAAGCAAACAGAAAAAATGTACACAGAACTCTGTTCTGATCACATGATTGATCTATGTCGTTATCAAGTGGCAAATGGTTACATGGGCCGAGTGGGTTTAATTAATTCAGGTGGGCCTTCAGAAGGAGCAAATGATTTAAACCAAGCTGTAGAAACAGCTGTTATTAATAAAAGAGCAGGCGGTATGGGCTTGATTTCTGGACGTAAAGCTTTTCAGAGACCTCTTAAAGAAGGCGTGCAAATCCTTCATGCAATCCAAGATGTATACCTCTGTAAAAAAGTTACAATTGCTTAATCTTCATCAAATTTATATAACAAGGCTTTATCTTAGATAAGCCTTGTTTGTTGCTTGAATATGTTTTTTAAGATTATCTAAAAAATGATCTTGCTACAATAAATTGGACATGAAGAACCCGAATAGATTAAAACAAATTTATTAAAGAGGTTCTTATGAGAAATCAAAAAAAATATGATCGAGAATTTAAGTTAAATATAGTAAAGCACTATAGAGAAAGCGGGAAATCCATGACATCGATATCCCGTGATATTGAAGTTCCTATGGGAACTTTAGCCGGGTGGATTCAAGAATTTAAAGAGCAAGGAGAAAAGAGTTTTCCTGGATCAGGCAAGATCAAACCCTGCAATGAAGAGATGTATCGCCTTCGTAAAAAATTAGCAGATAGGAAACAGGAAAAAGATATCTTAAAAAAGGCTATGACCATCTTCTCACGACCAAGAAAAGCAAATTAGAGTTTATGAAAAAGCAGCATTACAAGTGTATAGTGAAGAAGATGGCAAAACTTTTAAAGGTGTCTAGAAGCAATTTTTATTGCTTTGTTTGTAGAAAGCCCAGTAAAAGAGCTAGGGAAACCGCAGAATATCTAAAAAAAATTAAAAGCATTCATGAGCGTAGTCGATCTATACTAGTGCCGATTCAAACGGCTAGCTTAATGGGATTTAAGTCAACGACTTGAAACTTGTCGTTTATCCTACATTTCAAAATATCTGTTATTTTCGGTATCTCTTCTAAGAAGAATCCTCTAATTGCCTGAAAAAAAGTTACCGACGTTTCGTAATATCGATTGTATACCGTCTTTTCCTTTAAGATCTTCCACAAGCGTTCAATAGGATTCAAATTCGGCGAATAAGGAGGGAGATAGTGCACTTTAATCCTAGAAGACATCAGAAACT
>NZ_JAAVTY010000036.1:0-12450 GCF_018642185.1 Candidatus Rhabdochlamydia sp. W815
GGAAGATCTTAAGGGAAAAGACGGTATACAATCGATATTACGAAACGTCGGTGACTTTTTTTCAGGCAATTAGAGGATTCTTCTTAGAAGAGATACCGAAAATAACAGATGTTTTGAAATGTAGGATTAACGACAAGTTTCAAGTCGTTGACTTAAATACCATTAAGCTAGCCGTTTGAATCGGCACTAGTATATATTTAAATCGATAAAATTAATTATTTAATTAAATCCTTAGTTAATATTAATAAATAGATTGTTTTTAACCATTTAACAATTATCGTTTAATAAAACTTAATATTTATTTGATAAAATAGAAGTGGAATTAATTATGGAATATAAAGCTATGGCTATCCCAAAGGATTTTTTTATACAAAATCCAGCTCTTTTATTAAAAAAAGACGAAATGCAAGTCTTTGATGCTTTAGGCGATCTAAAACTTTTTGCAAATGCATTGTCTTCTAAAGAAGAAATACCTCCAAGCAAAATAGAAAAAGTTGCTCAAATTGTAGGTTATACAACATTTACTGGATATTTATGCACCTCTTTAGCTAAAGAAATTACAAGTTCTGCTTCTTTATCACTTTTATCACTTGCTAACAGTGTTCTAAATGATATAAATACACTGATATTTGGAGCTTTATATGGTTTAGCCGCTGTACAAAATGGTTATCAATTAGCTCAAGATCAAAATCTTAACGAGCTTCTTAAACAAGAAGACGCTCTAGCTTTACAAGGACTTATTCAAAATGTACCCATTTCTAGTCATTTAAACCAGTTAAAAACATCTTGGAGCGCATTAGCTAATCAAGAGTCTAAAAAACAACACTTTAAACAGAAAATAGAAAAGCTTGCACTAGAAGGTCTGAAAAATACACAAATACAGCCCTCTGATCTAGATGAGCTTTTACAAATTTTGCAAGCACAAGATAGCTCAAATGAAGTTCATCAATTATTAGGTTTAACCGATAAAGCCGATAAAGACTATTGGAAATTTACTCCTTTAGAAGCGCTAGGTCTTTTGATGGATCGACATAAAGTGAAGGCACGTCGATGGGTACAGCTTAAAGAGGCATCGAGTCTTCCTGTTGCCCAAGCAGTTGATAAAGCTTATAGAAGAGGATTATTAGAAAGAGTCAATAGTGCGGATGAGCTAGTACAAAAAAGCGCTAAAACAGAGATGAAAAAATTAATGGGGCGCGTGCGTGTAGAAAGCACCAAAACCAAAAAAATTCACACAGCTCTTTTCACCATTAATTTATTGGGTGCTATTCTATCGGTAGTTGGGGTGCTAACTCTGCCGTTTGGTGTTGGTATTGCGATTTATGCCTTATCTTTTCTAATTACAACCGCATCCATAGGATCAAAAGTCTATCTTGCTAAAAAAAACCTATCAGATACTCCTTGTGGCAAATGTGATAAAGCTATTGTTATTATCATTGCCATATTATTTGGAATATCTTTAATTGCGCTTACGGGAATAACCCTAGGCTTTGGCTTATCCTTTATTCAATTAGGTGTTTCTTTAGGTGTAGGAGCCCTGGGTATGGGATTTCTGGGATATTACTATCACTTACTCACTCAAAAAG
Source organism: Candidatus Rhabdochlamydia sp. W815 (assembly GCF_018642185.1). Classification (NCBI taxonomy): domain Bacteria; kingdom Pseudomonadati; phylum Chlamydiota; class Chlamydiia; order Parachlamydiales; family Candidatus Rhabdochlamydiaceae; genus Candidatus Rhabdochlamydia; species Candidatus Rhabdochlamydia sp. W815. Next base: position 1,587 of record NZ_JAAVTY010000036.1, read on the forward strand.
ACGCTCTTTGGAAACAGGCTCACCCTTCTCTAGAGGTATTTCAGACATTTCTTTCCCAAAAGGAACAATGGGATCAAGAAGTGCATGATTTATTTAAAAAGATGCCTAAAGATGTACGCATAGAACTTCGTCAGCAATATAAACAGAAAAATCTTCCTAGTAAGTTATCACTAAAAAATAAGATTTCAGCTCTTAAAAAAACCTCAAAGTATTTTTGGAATCAATGGTTGATTTCAGGTTTAGAGAAAGACCGTGCATTAGCTTTAGAGATTCAAAGCGTGTATGAAGAAGCCAAAAACATACCCTATTTAATAAAAAAACTTGAAAAAGGTTCAGAGCAACAGAAAGAGTCTTTGGAGTCTTCTTTAGAAACTCATTTAAACCAGGTTTTAGCAAATCCACAGGTAAAAGAACAATGGGACCAAGACCTTAAGTATGTCTTTTATAGAAAATGCAACTTAAATAATTTGCGCAAAGACTTAAAACTTATAAGTGAAGTAAGTGCTCTAGCTGCTCAAAAAATCTTAACAAAACCTTTATCTTCTACGAAGATAACGGTTAATCTTTAATATTAATTTATTATTAATGTTTTCTATGCAATAGATTTTTATTTGATTTTATGTTATAATTTAGTTCTAAAAGGTAATTATATGAGTATAACATTAGAAACGCTTAAACAGTATGTTTTACCAGCTGAATCTTATAAGACCCGTAATAACTTTAGCGATTTAGCTTTAAACACTTTGGGTGTGCTCGGCAATTTAGCAATGCAGGTTAAAAGAATATTGCCTAAAGAGGATTCTTCTATTTTAGGCTTTGTAAAATGCTTAAGCTTCATTTCAGCGGGAAATAACTTCTATTCTGCAGGTGTAAATATCGAACAATCCGCCGATATTAAAGATATGGCCGGACAAAGGGCAAATCAAGTAAAGCAAGTTCGTAGCGGCATGCAATTTTTATCTGGTGCTTTCTATTTTTCGAGCTTAGGTTTAAGTTTATCTAGCAGTATTGCTTCTTTCAAAACAGTTATTACCGCATCAAAAATTCTTAGCAAAACCACCACTATACTTAGTAATTCAGCTGTGTTTCTTATGTTGTTGCTTATATCGATGAAACTGCATGAACAGCGTGGTTTTCAACTAGAATTAGATAAAAAATTAAGCGAGCTACAACATGTATCCCCTCAGGAAAAAGAAGAAGCCATTGCAGCATTTCTACAAGAACAAATAAGTGTATCAGAGCCATTGCAAAAACAGTTAAAGACAAAGCTTCGAGAAAGGTATGCCAAGAAATCGATCGAGGATATTACCAATTCTAAAAAGTCTTATTACAAAAATATAGATGCATATGTAGCACATCGTTTTCTTAGAGAGATTTCTAAAAAAGAAGCAGTTAAAGCAGCCCGTATGAAGCGTGTAACTAATAGAAATTGCCTAGAGCGTCTAGAACCTCTTAAAAAGAAAATAACAGACCCTAATATAACGATAGACACTGCTATACTAGCAGAAATACAAGCAGTCGCTTATAAAAATATGATGTTTAATTATTTAGCGATAGGGTTTGCAAGTATTGGACTTTTAGGACTTGCTATTTCTTTTATACCGGGAACTGCATTTGTTACTTTATCTACTATTTTAGGCTTAGCTTCCACGGTAGCTTTTTCTGCTCTTGGAGTATATGATTTAGTCCAGTCATTGCAAAATAATAAAGAAGGGCTCTACGATCGCCTAGTTCTCATTGCTACAGGCTGCATAGGAATTATCACTTCAACTGCTTTATATGCCTTAACAGAAAACATCTTGGTCAAGTGTGCGGCTATTCTTTTAGCTGTTGTTTGGCTGTCACTTCTTTATTATGTTTCTTCACGTTTGGAAAATCAGCCAAAAAGTGCTTAAAAGGACGAGACTTGCTTTTCTATGACTAGTCATGTAAAAAAGTGATTATGTTACAACAAGTTCTACAAGATTTTCTTTGTTATCTCTCTTCTGAGAAGGGCCTTTCTCAGCACACTCTTCAAGCCTACGCTCGTGATTTAAAGGGGTTCTTTCAGGTTTTAAAACAGAGCAATTTACAGGAAATTACAGAAGAAGATGTATTAGCATTTGCACATAAACTACAATTGAAAGGATATGCTAGTAGCTCTATTTGCAGAATGCTGGTTAGCGTAAAGATTTTTTTACGGTTTTTATATAGAGAAGAGCTGATTAAAAACGAGACTGGATTATCGATCGATGCGCCTAAAATATGGCAATTAGTTCCCGAGATTTTAACTTTTACAGAGGTAGAAAAACTCTTATTAGCTCCAGATCTTAACACAGAAATAGGTGCAAGAGATCGAGCGATCTTGCAAGTTATATACGCCTCGGGCTTACGTGTCTCAGAAATCTGTGGATTAAATATACAAGATTTCTCCGATCATACGATTCGTGTAATAGGAAAGGGGAAAAAGGAAAGAATTGTTCCTGTTGCTAAGTTAGCTGTAGAAGCGGTTGATCATTATTTACTCCATTACCGCCCATCTAATGCAAAAATTGAGGCATTGTTTATCAATACAAGACAAAAAAGAATCGATCGGTTCTCTATTTGGAAACAACTAAAAGCCTATGCAAAACAAATAGGGATTGCCAAGTCTATTTCACCCCATACGCTGCGGCATTCTTTTGCTACTCATCTATTAGAAAATGGGGCTGATTTACGTGTTATCCAAGAGTTGTTAGGGCATAGTAGCATTGCAACAACAGATCGCTACACACACTTAAGCAATAAGCATATCATAGAAGCCTTTCAAAATTATCATCCAAGGCCTTGAGTTTAAAATTAGACGTCTCTTTAAGACGGAAAAACTGATCTTGTCATCTTTTTTTAGACAGCAAGAACACGAATACTTTGCTGATTCATCCATCTTGTTTCAAAATTTTTGTCTTTGAACAGGGGAGCATCCAAGAATGTGGTTCTCATGGTGAGCTTTTGAATAAAGAGGGCCTGTATGCTCATTTGTAGAGAATATGTTCAACTTAGAAAAGTAGCCTACTCAATAGGGGAGAGCGACAATAGATTAAAATTTAAAAGTGGTCAAATCCAGCTCTTTAACCATTTATCATATTCTGAAGGTTTTAGTCGAAATCGGGCAATGTTTCCTTTATGCAGGCTCATTAGTTCGGTTTCAATAACCTCAATAAACCGTGCTCGATCTTCTAATATAACAACTTCAATGGCTTTTTGTTTGATTGCGGCTACTGCTGCTTGCTTGCTTAAGCATTTATGAATAATTTCTCCTATCATTGTAATAATAAGATTACGGTAGCGCAGGCGAAAGAGATCTGGTTCTCCTAGTTCTTGGCGTGTTGCTGAATAAAGAGAGCTAGATCGTTCATAGGCCCACACAAATACTTCGCGTAATAATTCCAGCCGATTTAATTCATATATACCGAGAAGACCGCTGATGTAGGCTTGCTCAGGAACGTCTACAAAGGACAAAGGACATAGATTTGAACGAATTAAGGGAATATTGGCAGCAAGTCTTGATACTCGTTTATTAACATCTAGGAATGGTTGTAGATAAGGCAACTGAAGCATTATAAAGAAGGATTGCTCAAAGGGATCTATAATAGCATCAGCTGTATCTAAAATCTGTTGGAAATATTCGCTCACTAGTTGCGGAATTGCTAGGGGTTGATATACCGATTTAGTTATGCCTATTGGTACTGAACGTAAACGACCACAGGCTCTTTGATCACGTAATAAATTATCCGACAAAAGAGCGTGTAGATTACAAATGGTAAAGCTGTTAAATTTCATGAACTCAGCTGATTCGACCATAAATTCAATAGCGGACTTGTGATTTAAGATCATTTGAGCTTCCATACTATTTTTCCCTTCTGGAGCCTTTCCAAGTTCTAGCAAACGCTCTGTTTCAAGTAACGAATACGTATTTCCTTCTAACCGACTCGAATTCCATGACAAGTCAATCAATAAACGGTTTAAAATGTGTCTAGCATAGGTTCCTGCTGGACGCTGGCTATCTTGAGATTTTCCCATTTCAAATAGGTGATCTCGTATGTTTTTAGAGAGATAGTATGTTTCATTAGGGCGATATGTATTAAGAAATTCTCGTTTATATCCAATAGGGCGACGCGCTTGAATAGGTTGGCGGACATTTAGTTGAATAGACAAGGCTGTTGGTGATAGTGGAATCAATGGCTTAAGAAGAGGAGAATCTTGTAATAGTAAAGCTCCTGGAAAGAAAATAGGTAAAAATTTTTTTTCATTTTCTTTTAAAGAATATCGTCTGGATCTAGCCTTACCTAATGCATTTAAATGCCCTTGTTTTGTTAAGACAGCTAAATAACGCTGTAAGGATCTTTTAGGCACAGGGAAATCTAAAGCTTGTAAAATATCTTTTAAGAAAGCTTGTTTGGGAAAATGTTTTACTGTTTCTAGAATAGCATCAAAAATTTTACTGTAATTTTGTTTCTTCACGAGGGTCTCTTGTGGCGCGATTTATTGTAATTGCACTATTATAAGCTGATTTTGATTAATTGCGCCATTTGAAAATCATTAATTACTACTATTGCGCCAAATTTTAAGTTTTTTGGCGCAATTAGGAAGAAAGGTTTTTAGGGCGTAGAGAGAGTTTTTCTTCTAATTTTTTTATATAGAGATAAACCACAGGGGTTAGGTACAGGGTAACTACCTGTGAAAAGAGCAGGCCTCCTACTATGACAATCCCTAAAGGTTGGCGGGTTTTGGCAATAGCCCCACCTATGCCCACCGCAATAGGTACAGCGCCCATCATTGCGGCAAAAGTTGTCATAAGAATAGGGCGAAATCTGGTTAAGCACGCTTCAAAAATGGCTTCATGGGCTGTCTTTTTTAAAAGAGCTTGATTGGCAAAATCAATTAAAATAATACCATTTTTTAGAACAATCCCAAACAGCATGATCACACCGACAAAAGCATAAAGGGAAAAGCTTTGATGGAATAAAATGAGGCTTAAAAGTCCTCCCACTGCAGCAGGAGCTAGGGTAGACATTACCGTAACAGGTGAAAAGAAGTTTTCATAGAGAATCCCTAGGATGATATAAATGAGAAAAAAGGTGATTAAAAGTAGAGATTGCAGATTGGCAAAAGAGGTTTTAAATACACTGGCGCTTCCTTGCACAGTTCCTTTAACAGTGTTAGGAAGGGTTTGTTTTGCGATCACATGAATTTTATCCAAAGCGCTGCTTAGCGCTGTATCGACTAAATTAAAGGAGATAGTAGCAGAAGGGGATGCGTTAAGATGATTTACCGTTAATGGACCTGTACTCTCTTTTATGTCGGTAATGGCTGTTAAGGGCACAATTTTTCCCAATGCAGAATGCAACCATATTTGGGATAAAGAGCTAGGATCGCGGTAGAACTTCGGAAAGGTTTCCATAATGGCATAGTATTGGTAGTTTGAAGTATTGATAGGAGAGAGATTACTTGTAGCATAAGCTAAATTAAGAGCTTGCTCCACTTGTAATGCACTGATCTGATAGAGGGATGCTCTGTCGCGCAGAATATGAACTTGACATCTGGGTTGGGTAATATCTAAATCGCTATTTACATGACTTAAAAAAGGAAGCTCCGCAAGCTTTTTTTGCATGATAGGCGTGTATTTATAGAGCTCTTCTTCCGATAGACTTTGCATGGTGTATTGGTAATTAGATTTACTAGATGTCGTTCCTACTTCCAAGTTAATCAGTGGCTGTGGCTTTAAAAAAACGTTTGTTCCTGGTATTTTATGCACCAAAGAGTACATGTGTGTCAGTAGAGGTTTAAGGGAAAGGCGTTCTTTTAAGGGCTTTAAGCGAATATATAAAAGCCCTTCATTATCTTGTGGGTAACCTCCAACCGATACAACAGAGGTAATATTTTCATCCTGCGATAAGATGTCGGCTAATTGATTGCTAGATTCTGAAACAGCTAAAGGAGAAGTACCATCTACTGTTTGTAGGTATCCTTGAATAAGGCCGATATCATCCGGTGGCAAGAAGTCTTTAGGGAGTTTGATCATTAAAATGGTCGATAAGCCTAAACTCAACACTCCTAGTCCTAAAATAATTTTAGGATGGTTTAAAGCCCAATTCAGCGATTTTTCATAGAGAAGAAGCGTTCTACGATGATAGGCTGCAAAATTTGTTTTTTTTTCTTGATTTGCTTTGCGAACTAATTTACTGCATAGAAGAGGGGTTAAAGTCAGAGAAAGAATTCCTGAAATGAAAACGGTAATAACAATGGTCATTGCAAATTCATACAATATCCGCCCGATAATTCCTTGCATGAAAATAATGGGGATAAAAATTATACATAAACAAAGGGTCATTGATAAAATGGTAAAAAAAATCTCCTTAGCTCCTTTTAAGGCAGCATCTGTGGCAGATTCTCCCATTTCAACATGGCGTGTGATATTTTCTAATACAACAACAGCATCATCTACTAGATAGCCAACAGCTAGTGTAATACCAAGTAGAGATAAAATATTAAGGGTAAAGCCTAGTTTTAAAATGATAATAAAAGCGCCCAAAATCGATAAAGGGATCACAATCAGAGGAATAATCGTATCTCTTAGGTTGCCTAAGTAGAAGAAAATCACGATAGCAACTAGTACAATGGCTATCAATAAAGTCATCTGTACTTCATGAACTGATTCGAGTATGTATTCCGATTGATCAAAGACCCTTACCAAACGTAAAGAACTAGGTAATTGTGTAGATAGACTAGGTAGAATTTGATTGATTTTCTGAATAACCGATAGAGTGTTAGCGCCCGGCCTTTTACGAATGGCAAGACCAACAGATGGGGCTGTATATCCTTTTTCAAAAAATTGTACGGAAAGCTTATCATTAAGAACACTATCTATGGCTTGGCCGATATCACAAAAGCGCACAATGGACCCATCTTGCGCTTTAATGATAATAGGATCGTAAAGAGCTGCTTTAGCTAATTGTCCATCGACATTAAGAGTGAACTCTTGTTTAGGACTAAATAAAGTACCCACGGGTATTTGTACATTTGCTGTTACAACAGCATTAGCTACATCGTTTAAATCAAGCCCTCTAGCTGCTAGTTTCTGTGGATCAACCCTAAGACGAACCGCTTGTGGAGATCCGTAGATTAATACCTGAGATACCCCTTCTATTACGCTTAATCTTTGAGAAAGAAATGTATAACTATAATTGTACAATTCTCCTCTATTTAAAACAGGTGAGGTAACGATAAAAAATAAAAGAGAGGTAGCCGTGGGATTGGTTTTTGTATAAATGGGAGCGTAGGGGAGATCTTTAGGCAGTTGAGAGCTTGCTGTATTAATAGCTGCTTGTACGTCAGCTGCAGCAAGATCTATATTTCGATCTAAATCAAATTGCAGAACAATCGTAGCCTTTCCTGTATAGCTAGTAGAAGAGATCGAAGAGATCGCTTCGATAGTAGTAAATTGCTGTTCTAAGGGAACCACTACATTGTTAGAAATGGTTTCCGGATTTGCTCCAGGATAGCTCACTGTGACTGTAATAGTAGGAAAGTCAATATCGGGCAGATCGCTGACAGGGAGTTTAAAATAAGATAAGATTCCAAAAAAAGCTATTGTCAGCATGACAAGGATTGTCATTACGGGTCGTTTGATGAATAAAGAGGAGGGATTCACAATGCCTCTTTGTTATTTAACCACGTTTGTATATGAACTTTTTTGCCAGGATAGAGATCAAGAAGTCCTTGCGCAATAACGATGTCATTAGTGCTAATTCCTGATTCGATACTGGTAGTTCCATTTTCATAGCGTTGACCAATGATAATCGGCGTAGTTTCTACTTCCATATTCTGATTAATGGTATATACGTAATGTCCCTTTTGCCCAACGCCTATTGCTTCTGAAGGAAGAATCAGAGATTCTTTTTCTTCTAGTACAAGTCTTACATCTACAAAATGCCCAGGCCATAGCAAATGGTCGTGATTATCTAGTGTTCCTTCTAATAAGATAGCTCCTGTTGCCGTATTAATTTGATTGTCAATGAGTGTTAATTGCCCTTCAAAGCAGGTAGTGTGCTCTAAAGTAGGAAAGATGTATAATTTCAAAAAGGATTTTTGAGAGCATTTTTGAATAGTAAACAGATCACTTTCAGGAACGGAAAAATCTACTAAAATGGGATCTATCTGATTAAGCAGAGTAAGCGTAGTGTCTTGGTTAGTATCAATGTAATTACCAGGTTTGAATTGTAATTTTCCTGTAATTGCATCAATAGGAGAGTGAATATAGCAATATTTTAAATTGATTTTAGCGTTTTCTAAATCTGCAACAGATTGTCCTACCACTGCTTTTTGCTCTAAGAAGTTAGCCATGTATTGGTCGTAATTGAGCTGAGAGATATAATCTTGTTCTGCTAGCTTTGCATATCTTTGTAGCGTATCTTCTGCTAATTTAAGTTGCGTGAATGTTTGAAAATACTCAGCTTTTGCTTTATCTAATGAAGCTTGATAAGGCCTTGGATCAATAACGAGCAATAAATCTCCTTTCTGTACAAACTGTCCTTCCATAAAATATTGCCCAACCAGAATACCAGAAACCTGAGCGTGAACCTGAATACTAGATTTAGCGGTAATGGTTCCCACATAATCTTTATATACTTGCACGGTTTGTTTCAAAGCGCGAGTTACAACTACTTCATGTGGTTTAATCACTTGAGGCTTTTTTTGGCAGCTATATAACAAAGAGCAAAGAAGAAGAAATTTCATCCAATTCATTCGAAAAGATCTCCTAAAGAGTAGATGGTGTTTGGGGAAATCAAACCTGTGGCATAGCTTAAGTTGGCTAAAGCAAGGTACCAATCTTGCATAGCTTGTGCTTTTTGAGCTCTTGCATCGACAAGAGATGTTTGAGCAGATATAAGATCAAGAATGGTCTGAGTGCCTTGTTGATAGCCGTTTAAAGCAACCGAGTACTGTTCTTCTGCAGCAGATAAAAATTCTGCAGCCCAATTGAGTGTTTCAAAGACGGTGTGAATATTAGAATGAGCAACGGTAATTTCTTTCATAGCATTTAACTGCAGACTTCTAAGCGTTTCTTCTGCAAGTACTACATTAGATTCAGCTTGTTTAATCGCATTGCGGTAGTAAAAACCAGAGAAAATAGGCATGCTTACGTTAAATGTGCTGACAAAGTTGTATTTATCATGAGTGACATTGCCATCAAAAGAAAAATAGGTTTTACCTATTTTAAACTGATAATTTAATTGAGGTAAAACTTGCCTCTTGGTCATTTTGACCATTTGTTCTTGGGAGCGAAGAGCGCTTTCAGCAGATAATAGATCAGCTCTATTTTGTATACCAATGCCGATTAAGGTTTCTAGAGGTAATATAAGGTCATTTTTGGGTAGTTCTTGAGGTAGTTCTTGTGTTTGTAAAGACATATAAGAAGGAAGGCCTATATCATTTAACAAAGTTGCAAAAGCTAGTTCAAGCTCTTGCTTTTGTGCAGCCCAGTTTGTTTTCTGAGAAAGTAATTGTGTCTTTGCTTGTAGAAAGTCGGATAAAGGACGTACACCTGAATGAAGGCCTTGTTCTGTAGCATCTAAAGTAAGCTCTGCATTAAGCACATTTGCCATATTTGCCTGTAGCAATTCTTTTTGATACAAGTATCTATAAAAATCTGTAATCACGGTTTTTAATAAAGATTGAATGCTATCATTATATTGAAATTGAGCTTGCTCTAATGAATAACGAGCTGCTTCTGCATTTGCTTTCTGTGTACCAAAATCGAATAATAAATAGGATAAAGAGAGCATAGGACCCCAATTGCCAAAGTAAATATCAGTAGCACCTCTTCCTGATTGAAGAGAGCCAGGTGATTGCGTTGCTCCAAAAATGGACTCGGGGGTTATTATCGAAGTTGCCTCCATTTTCGGTTGTCTTGCACGTATGGCTTGAAAAGAGCCGGTTATATTAGGGAAAAAAACGCTTTGTTTTTGTCCATAAGATGCTGCAGAGACAAGTGCTTTTGCCCAGCTAGATCTTGTTTGAGGATTGTTCTTTAAAGCGATGGCAATTAGCTCAGCAAGCCCATAAGGTTCTTTTTTTTCTAAAAGCTCAGCAGGATATTGCTCTAAGATACAAGAATTGACTTTGCGACAAGCAGGTGTAAAACAGGCATAGCTATACGGATCTATTACAGCGCGGTTAAGGTAACAACCCGTGCATGCGCATAACACAAAAAAACTTTGTAGCAATATTTGCCAACTCATAACTGATAAAAATAGAGAGTAAAATCTCTTATGCTTTTTATCCGCAGTATAGTTACTTTAGCTTTTTGGTCAAAATTTCATTTACCAACCCACCTTAGTACATATAGAGCGAATCGGCTTCATATATGCCTCTCAAGGGTATGGTATAGTGATTTAAATGGACATTGATAAAACAGCTTGATCCAAGGCTTCGGATAAATTAGCTATACAGTAGGTAAAAGTTCTCGGATTTTCGTTTGTCCTAGACAGAACTTGAGTTGACAGACAGCACTTCATTGACAGTGTCAATTTGGTGTAATGTGTCTAGCATTAAAGGTTTGCCATGGTGTCTTCCCATAACAATATTTCCCAGAATGGACTCGCTCTTCATTGTACTCTTTTACCCATTTATCCATATCCATTTGCAGTTCTTCTAGAACAAGATAGCCAGGGTGTTGTGTTTCTATCTCTCCATGCGCTTCTTTTTCTTCTTTAGCTTTTTCAAGCGCTCTTAATTGATCTTCTGTAAAGATCAAGTGATCTTGAGCTGCTTTTGCTTCTAACGCCTTTAGTCTCTTCTTACATGTTTCTAGATCATGCCTTAGCCATATCGATCTGACCCCTCC
>NZ_JAAVTY010000037.1:0-2495 GCF_018642185.1 Candidatus Rhabdochlamydia sp. W815
AGAGTATGGTGCAAGCAAATTATTTTCTTGAAGTAGCTTTTGGGATCGCTGTGGATAATCATTTATTGGATGGAATAAATCACATAGAGACGATGATCCCAAAATTATAGAGGGTACACATGGATTTTCCAAAGACCACAGGCCAGATTTGAAGCAGGTCTTTTTATCATTGGTTGTAAATGGTCCGAGTTCTATTCCTTTGTGGATGGATCCTTTAGATGGGAATAGCTCTGACAAAGTGTCTTTCCACGAAACCATCAAAAACGTAGAGAATTTTCGTTCTCAAATAGATCTAGATAAGCCCTCCAGGTGGATAGCAGATTCGGCTCTGTACACGAAGGAGAGGCTACTGAAAAATAATGACTATTTGTGGGTGACACGAGTTCCTGAGACAACTACTGAAGCAAAAAGAATGATGGAAAAGCCATCAGAAGACATACCTTGGATCGAAGCAGGAAATGGATACAGAATAGCAAGATTCAACTCTTCATATGGAGAGATTATGCAGCGATGGTTACTGGTTTTTTCGGAGCAAGCTTATTATCGAGAGCAGAGGACGCTGGAGAAGAAAATTACTAGGCAAGCAGAAAAGTTAAAACAAGCGCTTTGGCAACTCGGCAATCAAATATTTCATTGCAAAAAAGATGCAATCAAAGCCTTTGAAGCGGTCAAAAATGGACAATCTTACCTTGTTCATTTAATACACAGATAAAAGTTCTTTTCATTAGACCTCTTTCAAAACCCATTAACATAGCTCCAGATTATAAATGCCCGCAATTAGATTGAACCGAAGACCAAACCTTTTTCGTCTATTTCTATAACNNNTTGATTATTTTTTTTGTCTTGTTTTGTTAAAGGATTTTTCTTGCTTCTTCTTTTAGAGCCTGTTTAAAATCTTTTCAAAAGTAGAGCAATAAAAGCAAGAAACACCATATTCAGGCTTGTATGTAGTTTTCTTTCTCAATTTTTCCATAGCCTGCGACATTTTTCTATCCACGCAAAAGAACGCTTTACAATCCATTTTCTAGAAATGACTGTAAAAGTATGAAGTGCATTTCTTTTTGCTATTTCTACTATATATTCTAATATTTCCTGTACACTCTTTGCAAAAAATGGATGTGGATAAATGGGTAAAAGAGTACAATGAAGAGCAAGTCTATTCTGGGAAATATTGTTATGGGAAGACACCATGGCAAACATTTCAGGATGCAAAGCATCTAGCACAAATGAAAATGCTAGACACATTAAACCAAATTGACACTGTCAATGAAGTGCTGTCTGTCAACTCAAGTTCTGTCTAGGACAAGGTAAGAATCTTCCATGTACTCGTCTAAACTAACACTTTCTTCAGATGCAAGGTCTTTTTCTTCGGAGTTTACTAAGTCTAATAAGGTTTTATACCCAGTTGTATCTAAGGCTTGTTCTATTGATTTAATTATGTTTTGCCCTATTCCCTCAGTAATAGACCCTGATTGTATATCTTTTACTAAAACCTCAGCTAGATTGAAACATGTATTTTGTTGTTGTTTTTGAAAGTTAATTATCTTTGCGTGTATACGCTCCATTTTCTCTAAAGCATTCTCATGATATAGATCTTTTAATTTTTCTAGCCGGTCTTCATAAGCTTGTTCTAATTTGGCTCTTTCTTTTTTTTCTGATGATAATTGTTCTTGTATTTTTTCTAAATTTTCTAAAAGATCATTATTTTCTTCTGAAGAAATGATTATTTCTTTTTGTTGTTCATTAAAGGTATCTTGAACTCTTTGTAGATCTTTTAACTGTGATTCTGATTTATTTAATCGAGATTCTAGGAATTTTTTCTCTTCTTCTAAGTTTTCAATGGTTTTTGTTTTTTCAGATAGTTCTAGTGTTAAATCCTTATTGGATTTTTCCATTTTTTCTATTTTTCTAGTAGTGTTGTATGCAATAGGTTTAATAGCTTCGAGTTCTTCTCGAAGGTCTTTTATTTCTGCTTGTAAAGTAGTTATTTCTGTGGCTGTTTCGAGGCTTTCTTCCAGATATGGCATTGCTAGAGTGTAATAATCAGAAGTAAGTGTTAATAGGTCTTCTGGAATAATGCTATTCTCTAGAGAAGAGAGATCTTGTTCCATTTTATTTTCTACTTCTTCTATGGTAGCATCTATTGAAGCTATCTCAGTACTTATTGCTGGTATAGCAGCTGTTTCTAAAATACTTAATATTTCTTTTTCGTCTTTTAGTTGGTTTTGTAATGTTTGATAGGCTTCAGATAAACGTTGAATTTCTTCATTTAGTTCAGAAATTTGCTCATCTTTGATAGAAAGTTGCATTTGTAAACTAGTTTTTTCATTTTGATGAGATTCCAAAAAGGCTGATTGATTTTGACTAGCTTGCTCTAATTGCTTTTTAAGTTTTATATGTTCTAACTCTAAGGCTTCTTTTTCTTGTTGTAGATTAGATAGGCTTTCAAGTTTTTCTTTTAGGGTTATGATCTCCTGCTTTTTGTCTTCTAAAAG
>NZ_JAAVTY010000037.1:2593-12140 GCF_018642185.1 Candidatus Rhabdochlamydia sp. W815
GTATGTTCTAACTCTAAGGCTTCTTTTTCTTGTTGTAGATTAGATAGGCTTTCAAGTTTTTCTTTTAGGGTTATGATCTCCTGCTTTTTGTCTTCTAAAAGTTGAGAAGTTTCCCTATAATTTTTTTCTATAAGAGTATTAGCCTGCTTGAGTGTATCTATCTCTTGTTGTAGCTGAGAAAGTTGTCTTTCTAGTCCTTGACGGGTGTTGTATGAGCGCTCTAATTGTTTAATTTTATTACTATAGTCTGTAGATAACTCAGTCTGAGTTTTCTTAGCTTGAATAAGTTGTCTTGTGAGATTTCCACGTTCTAAATCTAAAGCCTCTTTTTCTTGTTGTAGAAGAGATAGCTGTGATTGTAATTCAGGTAGGGCTTTGAGTTCTTGTTGTATGACTACAATTTCTTGTTCTCTTTGTATTAAGAGTAGAGAAGCTTCTTTATAAGATTCATTAGCTTGTTCTAAACCTGTTTTCTCTTGTTTTAATTTAGAGAGCTGATTTTGTAATTCTTGAAGTTCTTCAAGTTTAGGTAAGTTTTGAATCTTTATTTCTATTTGTGCAATTTGTGCATCTTTAGTAGAGAGTTGTGTTTGTAGATCTGTGTTCGAGTTCTCTAATTGTTTAATTTTATTATTATAGTCTATAGATAGCTCAGTATGTTCTAACTCTAAGGCTTCTTTTTCTTGTTGTAGATTAGACAGGCTTTCAAGTTTTTCTTTTAGGGTTATGATCTCCTTCTTTTTGTCTTCTAAAAGTTGAGAAGTTTCCCTATAATTTTTTTCTATAAGAGTATTAGCCTGCTTGAGTGTATCTATCTCTTGTTGTAGCTGAGAAAGTTGTCTTTCTAGTCCTTGATGGGTATTGTCTGAGCTTTTGATTAGCTCGTTAATTTGTTCATCTTTAGCAGAAAGTTGTGTTTGTAAAAGCGCATTTGAGCTATTTAGTTCTTCAATTTTATTATTATAGTTTGTAGATAGCTTAATTTGACTTTCTTTAATTTGAGAAAGTTGCTCTGTAAGGGTCCCATATTCTGAATCTAAATTATTTTTTTCTCTTTGTAAATCAGATAGCTGCAATTGTAAGTTAGGCAAAGCTTCAAGTTTTTCTTGCAGGGTTGCAATTTCATGTTCTTTTTGTGCTAAGAGCAGAGAAGCTTTTTTATAAGATTGACCTGTAAGATCATTAGTTTGTTCTAACTCTGTTTTTTCTTTTTGTAGTTTAAGAAGCATTTCCTTAAGAGCTGAATTTTCAATCCCTTGAGCAGGAGGTGAAGTTAACGGAGTGATAGGGGATTGATTTAAATTTCTGGATAAAAGATCTAGTAATGCTCGGTAAATGTCTTGTTGGTTATCTACTAATTTATTAATCAGAGCATATTCTTCAGTATAGGGATAGGTAATGTTTTCTTGTTTAAGTGATAAGTTGTGAATAGCTTGGGTTAAGAATACAAGTTGTTCTTTTATTACTTTTAGTTCTTCAGAAGAAGGAGTTTTCTTATTTAGCTGATCTTGTAAATCCTCTATTTTAGCATGCAATTGTTGTATTTGAGAGTTTGATAGAGTAGCGTCAAAATGAATTTTAGAAGGAACTTGTTCTTTGTTTGTTTGTGAAGGGATAAATAAAGGGCGGACTTTAGATTTCAATCCAGCAGAAGAACCAAGAGAAAAGGATTCTTTAAATAAGGAGGCTGCTTTTGTAATAATTTTTTCTTTTCTTTCTTTAATTTCTTGGGAGAGTTCTGAGTCTTTTTTTGCTACTTTAGAATCTTCTAAGTTTTCTCTCCTCAACAGCTGGATCGTAATCCCATCTTTGGTAAGGTGGATGCGAAGTTTTATGTCTTTTGTGGGGTTAAAGTTAGAGATAAGAGCAAGAAATCCTTCTGCATTAAGAAGAGTTCCTACTTTTTCTGCGATCCCTGCTTGTATGGCTTCTTGCAAATCATTAGGGCAGGGTAAGAAAGACCCTTTCTGATCAAACATTTCTAAATTTGATATATTATGAATATTTATCATGATTTTTTCTTATTATTTTTATATTAAGTAGGTTGTTTGATTATATTTTATATATTAAAGGTAAATTTATGTTAAAGACAGGTATATAAAATTAACTATTTTTTACTTGCGATAAATTAATAAATATGATAATCCTCTTTTTAAGAGGTCTTATGCTTTTAATTACCAGTATTTTATGTTTTTTCTTTTGCTATTCCCAAAATGCAACCTACGATATATCTGTCCTGGGAAGCGGATTCATTCGGTGGAACTGTTTAACCTTGAGCCTAAAATACAGAATACGAGTTCAGCTTTGGCAAGAAGATTTATCGATTTAGGACTTTAGCCAATGGATATCCCTCTTTGTTTTGCTGTAGGTGGGGATGCTTATTATTACTTGGATTTGATGCGTAAAATGGCTTTGCAAATCGCAGCTAGATCACCGGATTTTGTCGTAGTAGGAGGCTATATACTGAAATGCATTAGAAAAAAGACTTTTCAAACACTAAATTCATTGAAATTTTCTAATGGATTGAGATATAAATTTTGCTCATATGCAACTAAAAGCGAACTTTTTAACAAGAAACCAAAAAGACATCCTCAAGGCTCGTCATCGCCATGAACGGGATAAAAGGCTATGCGATAGAATCAAATCTATTTTATTAGACCTCTTTCAAAACCCATTAACATAGCTCCAGATTATAAATGCCCGCAATTAGATTGAACTGAAGACCAAACCTTTTTCGTCTATTTCTATCGTGTAGACTCAAGTATTAGATGAATTTTGCTAAATTGTTTACGAGAAATTTAGAAAAAATAGCAAAAGTCAATTCCGTCTGTTTAGTGCGAATAGATCAAGAAAAAGCTGTGGTGGATGCTTTAGATATAAAGGGAAGAGTGATTGATTCGGTGACAATTATGCCTCAAGGAGCAGGATCTGCTCCTTGAGAAGGGTTTTTTAAGGGCAGAAATCTGCCATTTTTTCCAACACGCGATTAGAGCGCAAAATAAAAGACGATAGAGCCTCTGGTGCTAGTTCTTTTTGAGAAAGCAAGGAGAGCTCATAAATATGATGAATAAGTTCCTTAGCCAGTTCTGGTTCTTTTGTTTCTAATTGATAGGCTTTTTGTACAAGCTTATTATTGGTATTTACCACGAAAGTGTTTTTAGAAGGCAAATTGAAGGACTGTTTGGTTAAAGCCATTGTCTCACGCATCCTTCGCATATGCTCATCAATCACTAAAAGAGCTGGAACTGTGTCATTGACAAGACTTTTTGCTTCTACTTCAAGATGCTCTATTTGTAATTTGGAACGGATGAAGTCTGCTATTTTAGCAGCCTCTGTACGCCCTTCTGTATCAAGTAGAGTATGCTCTCTAGTTTTATCTAGAATAGTTTCATCCAGTGCTCCATCGATTCTTTGAAAGCTTATCTTATCTAATTTGCTCTCTAAAAAACTCATAAGATGGTTATCAATCGGTGAGGGGGCATATAAAACCTCCATACCTTTTGCTTGATATAGATCAAGAATATGGCTATGAGAATGCTCTTGAGAGACATAGAAGATCTTATTTTCATGAGACAAACGATTACGCTCTATGTATTCTTCTACTGTTGTCCAATCTTTGTTTGTTTGCTGCCAAATGAGCAAGCTTTTAAGACGCTCATACCACTTGTCATCTTGTAAAATCCCCAGTTTTATGATCCACTCAATGTCCGGCCATGTTTGAATAAACCGCTCGCGATTGGTGGTATATAAAGAGAGTAGGCGATCGCTTACTTTTTTAGAGATATGTTGAGAGAGTTGTCTTACCGTACGATCGACTTGCAAGGTACTACGCGATACATTTAAAGGAATATCAGGACTATCGATAGCGCCTCTTAGTATCATAAGGTAGTCAGGCAAAACATCTTTACAGTTATCTGATACATATACGCGATTGCAAAAGAGCTTAATGGTATTTTGATTCCAGTCAAAGCGACCTGTAATTTTAGGGAAGTAGAGGATCCCTTTTAGATTAAATGGATAATCTACATTTAAATGAATCCAAAAGATGGGATCTGGCTCTAGGGGATAGAGTTGGTGATAGAAATCGATGTATTCTTTATCTGTGCAGTCAGCAGAATTTTTCAACCAAAGAGGCTCTTTAGCGTTGATTTGCTTGCCGTTTAGGTAAATAGGAACCGGCAAAAATCCACAGTACTTTTGCAAAAGAGTGTTTATTCTTGTCTCTTCTAAGAACTCTTCTGCTTCTGAGGATATATGTAATGTAATCGCAGTTCCCCTAGAAGTTCTAGTTCCTTTCTCTAGTTCATAAGAAGA
This sequence comes from Candidatus Rhabdochlamydia sp. W815, assembly GCF_018642185.1. Classification (NCBI taxonomy): domain Bacteria; kingdom Pseudomonadati; phylum Chlamydiota; class Chlamydiia; order Parachlamydiales; family Candidatus Rhabdochlamydiaceae; genus Candidatus Rhabdochlamydia; species Candidatus Rhabdochlamydia sp. W815. The sequence goes on from NZ_JAAVTY010000037.1 coordinate 6,908, forward strand.
AGAACCATCACAAGACCAAAGAGCTGGCTCTGCTTCTGGAACGTAAGAGAGAGAATCAATACTAACCTTATCCGCAACCATATAGGCAGAATAAAATCCAAGGCCAAAATGTCCAATGATCTGATCTTGTTCTTTTTCGGTTTTATATTTGCTTAAAAACTCTTTAGCTCCTGAAAAGGCAAGCTGTGCAATATACTTTTCTATTTCCTCTGCACTCATACCAAGGCCAGTATCGCTAAAAGTCAGGGTTTTTTTCTCTTTATCGATTGTTAGATCAATTCGAAAAGAGCTATTTTCAATAGAGAGTTTTTCATGATCTTTTAACACTTTACATTTATGAATAGCGTCACACCCATTAGAAATAAGCTCTCGGAGAAAAATTTCTTTGTCTGAATAGAGCCACTGTTTAATGATCGGTAAAATATTTTCCGTGTCAATTTTTAAATTGCCGCATTTTTTCATTATATACCTCCTTTAATCGTATTAGATGGAATACGACAATAGTTTGAGAACAAATTAATATCAATTAATTTATCTTCTTCTAAAACAATCAGCAAGATCGCAAGGGGGAGCTAATCACCTAATCATCTATTTTTGGAATTAGCTAAGCTTTTTGTGCTATTATGTCTTTTTTGAACAAAGAGGTGCGGTATGGTAGAGGTTTCAGAAGGAGAAATTCAAACGACAGTAATGGATCATTATGGCTTAGTGGCTGTCATTTGTCAGGACTTAAAAATTGCTGAAAGGATTGACAATCGTCTGCCATCAGGCCCTCAAAGGAAAGTTAGTCCAGGAATAGCAGCGGTGGCTATGATCATCAATGGTCTGGGCTTTACGAATAGAACATTAGATTTCTTGCATAACCCCCTATTTTAAAGCTTTCATTTATAGATTCCTATCTTAATAAAAGCATTTCCAGCTATATACTAGTTTGGCTTCAAATTAAGAATTTGAACCATATAAAAATCTTTAAGCAAAGAACAATACCTTCTATGAAGGTAAAGAGATTTTTTTCAAAATACCAAGAGATAATCCTTAATTTGAAATTAAACTAGTATATCGCTCAAACAATCATATCTCCTGGATTAAAATACTTTAAAATTTTAGATTGCTTATTGGTTATGCAAGAGATCTATTGTTCTTCTTTTAATCCTTTCATTCTCATGACATCTATTCAAGATAGGTTCATATGCTGTTTGACAATGCTCTCATATCTGTTTCAGTATTTTTTGAAATCAGAGGAACAACTGGTTTTCGTGGATTAAACGTCAAGTATTGAGGCTAATTGATTAAATCGGCTATTTTGAAAAAAAGAGGTTAAGAAAGGATCTATGCGTATTTTTGTTTCTCAATTAAATCCAATTATTGGTGATTTAGAAGGAAACACAAAAAAAATACTTTATTCTTTAGAACAGGCGCGTTTAGCCCATGCAGAGCTTATTCTCTTCTCAGAACTTATTTTATCTGGCTACCCTCCAGAGGATTTATTATTACAAAGGTCTTTTGTTGAAGCGCATGCGTATTATTTGGAACAGGTCATTGCAGCATCTTCTGGTTTAATTGTTATTTTGGGATTGGTTCGTCAAAATAAAGAGAGGGCAGAAAAATCTCTGATAAATAGTGCTGCTGTTATTTACGATAGGAAACTTTTAGGCTTTCAAGACAAACAGTTGCTTCCTACCTACGATGTCTTTGATGAGAGGCGCTATTTTGAACCGGTTTTAAAAACCCGTATTTGGCCATTGAAAGGTAAAAGAATTGGTATTTTGATTTGTGAGGATATGTGGCAACATCTAGAAGGTAATTATGCACACGATCCTGTATTAGACCTGGTTGATTTGCAACCAGATCTTATCCTTAACTTATCCGCTTCTCCCTATGGATTTCAAACATTAGAGACTCGTATTGAAGTATGTCTTGCTTGTGCACGCACATTGAAATGTCCTGTTATACTTTGCTGTCAGGTGGGAGCTAATGATCAACTTGTATTTGCAGGCTATAGTACCTATGTAAATAAGCAAGCTGAACTGCAACAGTTAGCAAAGGGATTTGAAGAAGATACAATGCTTCTGGATACAGAAGCTGTATCTACACCCTATACCTTTATTATCGATCCGTTCAAGGATTTATATCAGGCACTGGTATTAGGCTTGAGGGATTACTTTGTTAAACTAGGATTTAAAAAAGCTTGTCTTGGGATATCAGGTGGAATTGATTCCGCTTTGGTAGCTTGCATAGCAGTGGATGCATTAGGTAGTGAAAATGTATTAGGCATTACCATGCCTTCTCGTTATAACTCAAAACAAAGCCTCTTGGATGCTATAGAATTAGCAGACAACTTAAAAATAACACTAAAGCAGATTCCCATTGAAAAACCATTTCAAGCATATCTTGAACTTTTACAACCTTATTTTGTAGACCAAAAATTCGATGCAACCGAGGAGAATTTGCAAGCTCGTATTAGAGGGGCCATTTTAATGGCTTTTTCCAATAAGTTTGGATGCTTAGTTTTAAGTACGGGTAATAAAAGTGAAATGGCAATGGGTTATTGCACTTTATATGGGGATATGTGTGGAGGTTTAAGTGTGCTATCAGATTTGACTAAACAGCAGGTGTATATCTTAGCCAATCTACATAAACAACGCATTCCTAAATCTACATTAAAAAAACCCCCTTCAGCTGAGCTTAAGTTCAATCAATTAGACAGTAATTCTCTTCCTCCTTATGATATTATAGATCAAGTATTACAAGGTTATATAGAGGAATATTTTTCTCCTGAAGAGATTTCTTATCAATATCAAATACCTCTTGATCTCGTGAAGCAATTAATTAAAAGAATGTATAACGCAGAGTATAAACGCCAACAAGCAGCTCCTGGAATTCGCGTGAGTCGCAGGGCTTTTCAAGCAGGAAGGCGATTTCCCATTGTACAAAAATGGGTTTAGGTTTCATCCCAGGAAAAAGGCAGAATGGGCTTTAGATTATTTAATCCATGCTTAAGAGCGAGCAGGCGATCAAACCCTAAGGCTACTCCACAGCAAGGAGGGAGCTCAAGATCTTGGAGAAATTTTTCATCAATAGGAAGAGCTTCTTTTCCCATTAAAAGGCGAGTTTGATTAGCTTTTTCGATACGTAGTTTGTTTTCTTGTGGGTCGGTTAACTCTTGATACCCATTGGCTATTTCTACTGTTTTATAATATACCTCAAAACGACATGCTACGAGCTTTTGATCGACTAAACGGGTTTTAGCAAGCGCTGCTTGTTCTATAGGGAAATCGGTAATCACAGTCAGATAATGAGGATCCAAAGTGGGCTCTACTACAGATCCCATTACTAATTGAATCAGAAAATCCCTATCCCAACTTGTATCGGATATTTGAATGTCATAGGCTTTTAGACAGTCAAATAACTCTTGTACATCACATGTATCACAATCGATTTCTGTAGCTTGAGTGAAAGCTTCTCGGTAGGTATAAGTATGAATAGGAAGATTACCCAAGGTCATCTGCAATAAATCCAAAGTTTCTCTAATGAGTTGTTCTAAGGACCAGTCTATTCGATACCATTCCAGCATGGTGAATTCTGGGTTGTGCCATCTACCGAATTCATGATTACGGAATACGTGACTGAGTTGATAAATATCTTTGATACCATAAGAGAGCAGTCGTTTCATGCGGTATTCTGGAGATGTATGCAAATAGCCTAATTTATTGCTTAAGCAAACTTTCATTACATCGATATGTGGATCTATGGAGGCTGTCAGAGATAATGCAGGGCAATCTACTTCTAAAACCTTTCTCTGCAAAAAAAAGTGGCGTATTTTAGTAAGTAGATCAGCTCTGCTATACAATAAAGAGAGATCTTTTTTAGACACGAGCGACGTAATCTCCCGTACGTGTGTCTATTTTAATCTTTTCTCCTTCTTCGATAAAGATGGGAATTTGTACTTTTGCACCACTCTCTGTAATCGCTGGTTTTAAAACTCGTCCAGAAGCGGTATCTCCACGTGCTCCCGGAGCTGTTTCAACAACACGCATTTCCATGAAAGTAGGAGGAGTAACATCAATCGGTTGTCCCTTATAGAAGGTTACATCATACAGGATCTCTTCAAGCAGCCACTGCTGTTTATCCTCTAATATGTAAAGAGGAATGGTAAATTGTTCAAAGGACTCATCGTCCATAAAAACAACTCCATCGGATTCTTTGTATAACATACGCATCTTTAGTTCTTCTACATCTGCCGTTGCTACCTTTTCGCCTGATTTAAAGGTTTTTTCTATAACACGCCCTGTTATTAAATGCTTGAGTTTAATACGATTGAAAGGTTGTCCTTTCCCCGGTTTAACAAACTCATTGCTAACCACGGTATAGGGTTCTTCTTCGATTTCTACTTTAAAACCACCTCTTAGATCACTTGTGCTGTATTGGGCCATGTCGTTCCTTTTTTAAAAAGACCATTTTGAATAACAGATGTTTAAAATGCAAGATTTCAAGCCTATTACAAGATTGGTGTTACTTTAAAATCCAAGAAAAATACATTTGCAAGATAGTTAAGTTTTATTTTATATCCATACAGTAAAAAACTCTTTTCTATTGCATAATGTTTGCAGAAATAGCTTTATGCTCATCTAATTTATTGATGAAAAGTTATTATTTACGGTTAAGAACCTATCTTGAATTGAATATAAATTTTCGCTATGATACCAGATCTTTTTATTTTTTAACTAAAGACAGATGACATGAGCAAGCAAGGATTAAATGAAGAACAGTTTAAAATACTCGAACCTCAAATGGAAAAATGGGTAAATCGTAACCATTATGGAAGAAAATTAGCGCCATGGAGACCTGTAGTGAATACTATTTTCTGGGTGCTTCGGACAGGAGCTCCTTGGAAAGATGCACCTAGAAACAAGGAGTTTTCTCATCCCTCAACAGCACACGCATGGCTTGGAAGAATGCAATCTGCTGGATTTTTAGATCAATTTTTAGAAGAGCTGCTTAAGCTTGCCGAACAGCTGGGGTGTATTGATGCCCAGAGACTCTCTGTAGATGGTTTTTTTTTCCAGCGGACGCGGAGGAGGAGAGCAAGTTGATTATGGCTACAAAGGTAAAGGCGTGACATCGCATTTACTGGTAGAAAAATCAGGAAAGCCTCTTGCAATCACTTTTACATCAGCATCCGGGGATGAGAAAAAACAAGTGATCCCTCTGCTTAGGAAAGTCATTCCCTTCA